>CAYLJT010000318.1:0-9240 GCA_964383995.1 uncultured Polyangiaceae bacterium | reverse complement strand
GGAAGACGCTTCCGGCGAGCGCGTGGAGCGAAATCGAAGGCGTGGATGGGGCGCTGTCCCATGTGGCGGATCGCTTTTATCGCGAACTCAACGAGACCGATCAGCGTGCCCTGCGTGACTTGTTTCAGCAGCTCGTTCGCAATGATCGCAAGCGCCCGGTTCCGCTCTCGACGTTCACGAGCGGGGCCTCGCGACGGCTCGTCGAGGAGCTTGCCACGCGCAGGCTTGTGCGGCGACACGAGGAACGTGATGGGAAGGTTTGGTACGAGCTTGCGCATGAGTCGCTGGCGAAGCGGTGGCAGGTGCTGCGCAAGTGGATGGTCGATGCTGAGGCGGAAAATGCCCTGATTGCCGACCTTGAAGACGAAGCCAGACTTTGGAAACGGCACGGTCGTCCCGCGTCGCGACTGCGCGCTGAGCTCCACGGAGAACAGACCATCCGGGCTCGCGTTGACGACGTCGTGCGCGAATACATCGACGCGTGCGCCGCGGCGGCCCGCGCAGCCAGAGAAGCTGCTCAGGAAGAGGCACGTGTCGCCGCTAACATGGTCGAGAGCGCACGTCGAAGAAGGAACGCATTGTTCGCGGGAGTTGCACTAGTTTTGACAATGCTTGGGTATGTGGTGACGGTCAAGACCGAACAGGACAAGACGATTGCCGCTTTGTTTGAAGCCACGAATCAGCGAGCTGAGGCAGAACGCCAGAGGGCAGAGGCTATTGCGGCGAGGGAGGCGGCTTCTGAATCGGAGATCGTCGCAAAGGCCGAAAGAGACAAGGCAGACGCGTTGAAAACCCAATTCGAAGCGGATCTGGCACTGCTCGAGAAGCGTGTGGCGGATGCGCGCGGTGCGCCGGCGGAGCTCGCAAAAATCGCACGTGATCTTGAAAGGCGGCGCCGTGTCAAGGCCCCTCCGGTGTCGTTGCCGAAGATCACGCCCACAGGAATCTCTGGCGCGGTGGGTGATCCACCGTGAAGGAGCCGCTACGCTCTAGTGGGGGGCGATCTCGCCGCCACGGGTGGTGTGTAGTCCTTATGCTGACTGCGCTGACGTGGGTCGTAGCAGCGTGTGGGCCCCCGCAGGAACCGGCATCTCGTCCCACCAATTCGAGCACTCCAGGCCTGCCCTCCGCGCAGCCCGTCGTCCCAGCCCGCCCTCCAAAGGAGACGCCTTGCGAGCGAGCTGTGCAGCAGCGATCTCGCATAACTGCCCTCCTTGCCGAGGGGAAGCTTGATCGGACAGCACGTATCCTTGAGCATGCCGACACTTTGTGCCCGGCAACGGCCCTCGATTTCATCGCCGTGCGAGTCGAGACGCTCGCGGAGCTTGGACGGTACGACGAAGCACGCAGGCTGGCAGACACCATCGACGCTGCCCCCGCCTGCAGCGAGGCTGACCGGGAAGCAGCGCGCAGGGCCCGTCGGCTTGTGGCTGTGCGTGACCGCGCCTTTCCCAGTACGGATGAAGCCAAGGCGGACATGCGTCGCCTGTTCGCGGAGGCAACCCTCGCTTCCGAGCAGGCGGAACTGGAGATGAATCCAGCAATGTGGGTCGAATCGAAGAAGAAGTTTCTGGCGGCTTGGGAGGCTTGGCGGCCAAACGGACAGGCGCTATACGGAGCTGGAATCGCTGCACGGGAGTTGGGCGACCGGGCCGAAATGCAAAGGCTGTTCGACCGGGCACGAGTCGATTTGGAGAGAGCAACGGGAAAGCTGCTGCAGCTGGATGTCCCGAACGGGCTTGGCGAGGTCAAAGCCGTTGCCTGGAGCCCGGACGGCCGCCGCCTCGCCGTCGCGCATGGCAACTACGTGTCGATCATGGACGCACAGACGCACCGAGAACGGCTACGCCTAGTCGGGCACGGGGACTGGGTCAGCTCGGTCGCGTTCTCTCCCGACGGCAAGACGCTCGCGTCGGGGTCGAATGACAAGACTGTGCGGCTCTGGAGCCCGGCGAGCGGAGCGCTGGTGCGCATCCTGCCGGGGAACGGGAGCGAGGTCAGCTCGGTCGCGTTCTCTCCCGATGGCAAGACGCTGGTGGCGGGGTCGTTTGACAGGATGGTGCGGCTGTGGAGTCCTGCGAGTGGAGCGCTGATCCGCACCTTCGAAGGAAGCGAGTCCCCGGTACGCTCGGTTGCGTACTCTCCAGACGGAAAGACGCTCGCATTGGGGTCAGATGACAACACCGTGCGGCTGTTGAGCCCAACAAGCGGAGCGCTGGTGCGCACTCTGGAGGGGCACAGCGCGTCGGTACGATCGGTCGCGTACTCTCCCGACGGTAGGACGCTCGCCTCGGGCTCGGATGACCGGACGGTGCGACTGTGGAGCCCAGCGAGTGGAGCGCTGCTACGCACCCTGGAGGGGCACGCGTCACCAGTCAGCTCGGTCGCGTACTCGTCAGACGGCAAGGCGCTCGCCGCGGGGTCCGACAACGGGGCAGTGCACCTGTGGAGCCCCCGCGTTGGAGCTCTCCTAGGTACGTTACGGGTCGCTACTTCCCAGAGCATGTCCGTCGCGTTCTCGCCAGACGCCAAAGCTCTGGCGTCCGGATCTGGCGACGGTAGCCTACGGATCTGGTCCGCCAGTACTGGCGCCCTCCTCCGCGTTTCGGAACAGCACAGTTCCCCCGTCTTGTCGGTTACGTTTTCCCCCAATGGAGAAACCCTCGCATCGGGGTCGGAGGACGGCAGAATCCGACTGTGGAGCGGCTCAAGTGGAGCATTCCAGCGCTCGTTTGACGACCCCCGTGCGGGAGTTCTGTCGGTCGCGTTCTCAGCTGACGGGCAGGCCATCGCATCGGGCGCAGGGGAGGCCTTACTCAAGCTACGGGACAGCGCCACGGGCTTGTTTCGCTCATTTCAGGGCTCCAACGGTGCGATCAACTCGATTGCAGTTTCCCCCGACGGACTGACTATTGCGTCCGGGTCCGACGACAAGAACGTGCGGATATGGCGAACGTCAAGTGGCGAGCTCTTACATTCGTTGGTAGGGCACACTTCCGCGGTAAGATCGGTCGCATTTTCGCGAGGAGGGACTACGCTTGTGTCGGCGTCGACCGACGGCAGCCTGCGTTTTTGGCGCGCATGCGACGGCGAACCGCTTCTCACCGCAGTAGCCATCCGCGGAGCCGACTCCGCTTACATCCTGCATAGCGCGCCCGAGCCGGTCATCGAGATCTTCGGGGAAGAGGCGAAGCAATACCCCATCTGCCGCTTTGGCGAGCTCAGCTACCCATTCGAGCTGTGCGAAGAGCGCGTTACCGTCCCAGGCCTCGGCGCGAAGCTTCTCGCGGGCGACTCATCCTACCTCGATCCATGAGCGCGCTGATACCAAATTCCCTTATCGCCGCAACACCCGCGGCATAACGATCCTCCCCGTCTCCGCTCAAGGCTCCGCACGCGTCGAGCGGGATTCTCGACAGCAACAGGACCACCCATCGAGGCCTACACCCGCTGACGCAAATACACGTCCAGCCGCTGGTAGTTGGGCTCGCGCACCAATCCTCCGTCCACCTGCGCGATCGTCGTCAGGCATTCCCGCAGCCCATCCGGCGCCCACGGCTGATCGCGAACAACCGCGTCCAACAATGCCAGTGCGTCCTTCGGAAACCGCTCGCAAAGGCCGGCCTTTTGGAGCCGCCGGACGATGAGGTCAGGATGCGCGACGGGCCGAAGCCAACCCGATAGCATACTCAGGGCCTCCGGAAACCTTCCGCGCGTGGCGACTGCTAGCAACGCCAGGTTTTCGGCAATAGGCCCGGACAAGAGTGAACGATCTTGCGGCCAAGCCCCGCTCCAAAACGGCTTGACCCGATGCGCCCAACACGCATCCGATTCTTCTCCCGCAGCCTGCTGCACCTGCGCCAGCGCCTTCGCGGCCTCCTCCAGGCCCGCTTGGGGCAGCCTTGCCACGACGGCTTGCAGCTCTTTCATCGTGAAGGTCGAGACCGGGCTCAGCGCTACAAACACCAGGAACATGGCGTACCGGCGCGCGTGCTCACGCGCCCGTGGCACCCGTGGGGCCAGCGGGGCCCATCACGCCCGGATCACCGGCGGGTCCCTGGGCCCCGGCGATACCGTCGGCACCCGGCATGCCGTCGGCGCCCGGTAGGCCGTCCATTCCGTTGGCGCCCGTGGCGCCCGTCGCCCCGTCAGCCCCCGTTGCGCCGGTTGCGCCCGTGGCGCCCGTGGCGCCCGTGGCGCCCGTCGCGCCAACCGGACCGACCGAGCCGTCGACGCCGGTCTCACCGGCGGGACCCGTGCTGCCGTCGGTCCCACATCCGACCGTGCCGACGAGGCCGATCACCAACGAAATCGCATGGATGAAATAACGCATGAAAAGCTCCTCTCGGCGTGCGCAGGAATGCCCTGTCCGTGCGACCTTTACTCCACGAAGGTGCGCCCTGGCGACATCTTCGTTGGCGCCAAGTGAGTCTTCAGGTGGCCGAGGGACGCACCCTTGCGAGCCCTGCGACAATCGGCCGCTTGGTGATGCGAGGCGAGCGTGCTGTCTGCTTCCCGACGGCGGCCCGGCGGGGAGGCGGAAACAACGCCGTAGTGCGGGCAACCAAAAAAAGATCGTGGGGTCCCACATTGCTCTCTGCGCCAGACACCGGACACGAGTCCATCGCAGTGGCGTACCTCGCCGCCCCTGGTAGGGGCCCGTCTTTTTCTTGTCATTATCGTCCCGGCCCGGGCGTAGGTTTAATCGTCGACTGGGCGAGAGTGGCCGCCATCGAAGAAGCGAGCTTGGGAAGGATTCTCGTTCGGACGACCCTGCAAGTCGTGAAGCACTTCCAGCGTTCCGGGCAGACGTGCGGGTCTGCAGGCCGGCGCCGTAGCTTTCCATGGTGAGGGGAACAGAGGTCTGGAGTGACTACATTTGTATGGGGACCGCGAGCTGAGCTGACTGGACCGGCAACAATCCGTATACGTTCCTGATCGCGAATGCGGGGTCCATCGCCAACGGCGACTGGACGAGCGCCGGCTTCGTAGGCTGCTCGGAGATGCTGCCGCTCTACTGCATCGAAGAGTAGAACCTCACCCCGCGGCTGCGACGTCCGATCGAGCCCCGCGCGGACCGTCGCAGCCCTCCGCTCCCCCGCAAATCCACCTACTCCCAATCGGTAAGATTGCACCACGATCGGGTGCAAGCGAGCCGCCCCAGGATGCACGTTCGACCGCCGCCCGGGCGGCGCCGTCGAACGTTTCGTTGCCGATCTGTCCAAAGGTGTTGTCTATAACCCCCGTTCTCTTCATCGGTGACGCCGTGGCGACGACCGGGCTCTCGTGCCGCCATCTCGCCTCGCGCCTCTGGGCAAGACTCCAACCAGGACAGCAGCAGCGTCCCGCGTCTCGGACATCCAGTCCCGCGCGCCTCTTCGCCACGCAGCGCTAGCACTTCCACGCAATGCACGCGGGCCGGCGACTTCGCGCATGGGCGCCACCACGCTTGGATCATCGAAAGCCCGCGCTCGGAGCGAAGCGTGCGCTTCTTGCTTGTCTGCCTGTTGCCCGGGCGCTGTGCCGCGGATGGCAGTCGCAGGCGCCTATTTCCGTTCCGAAGAACCACTGAAGGGCCAGAGCACCCCATGAGCAAACTTCCCAGTATTCTTGCCAGTGCCGTACTTGCCAGTGCCGCGCTGGTTGGCTCGGCCTGTAGCTCCAGTGGCAGCTCGGACGACAATGCCGGTAGCGGAGCCGGAGGAGGGAGCCCTCAACCCAACTGCGGCGACTTGGTCTGTGCGGCGGACCAGGTGTGTTGGTCGTGTCTGTCGGACGACATGTCGGAGGGGACCCTCTACACTTGCGCTCCCGCTCCACCTACGCCGGGCCCCGGCGAGTTTCTCTGCCACGATCGCCTTTGCGCCGTCGGCCAATACTGCGAACAAAAGGATGACGACCTCTGCTCGGGCAACATCTTCGCGAGCTGCCACGACTCTCCGCCCGAGTGCGCCGGATCGCTGCCCGACTGCGCCTGCCTTGAGGGTGTCGTTTGTTTTTTGAGCTGCGAGAGCGATGGCGACGGCAACGTGACGGTGTACACATCGACCGTTATCGACTGCGGTTGAGTCGTGGTGCCGACGCGCGCCGTCCGGTTCGGAAAAGCCGTCGCACAACTTGCACGGTTCGTTGCGCGCGCGTCACGTGCCCTGGCCGGCCCTCTGCTGGAGCCGCCCCAGCGGGCGGATGGGTCAGATGCGCAAAGACACCACCGCTGGTCCGTCGATTGCTCGTCAAGGGGCCATGAGACCCCACCGAGGCGGCCAACGAAGCTCACCCTTCCTAGCCTCGCTGCTCGCCGCAACAGCCTGTCTCGCGCAGACCGGCTGCACGGCAGTGCGCTCCGCCCGCGTCTCGGTGAATAGCCTCCCGGTCCTGGCGGAGAGCGCCGACCTCTATCCTCGGGGCTGGCACGAGGTGCCTACCCTCGACGGACAGCCCCGAATTCCAGGCAAGATATTGCGCGTCCATGTCGTAGCCATGGGGCCGCAAGGGGCCGAGGAGACCATCTTCGAGCCTCCGTTCCACGCCCAGCTCTGGGACCCGGAGCAGTTCGGGGTGAATCGCATGGTCGTCACGGACAAGGCGGGCAGCCAGAGCTATTCCCCCGAGCCCATCGTGGACGTCCGGGCGAGCGTCGACTACGTCGACGAATTCGGCACACGCAGAAACCGAGGCATCGGCTTCATCGTTGGGGGTGTCGGGGCGGCAGCCGTAGCGACCTACGCTTTCACCCACGTTCCGGAGAAATACCAAGGCGGCCAGGGCAACGTCGGCCTGGTGCCGCTGTACCGCCCCGTCGTGCTCATCGCCGGCACCATCACCGGAGTCGCTGCCCTGACGCTGAACGGAGTCGGCATCTACTACCTAGCCAGCGACCCCGAGCGGCCCAATCGCCCGGGGTACGGCCCCATTGCGCTGAATCTCGGACCCGATTCCGCCTGCGTGAGCGTCGATTTCTAGCTCTGGGCCGCAATTCGGGCTGCGCTTCGGATCCCAGGTCCGGCGAGCTATCGGGCTCGGATGCACCCTAGGAAGGTAGACCTCTTTGTCGCTGCGATGCGAAGGATAGCGCTTGCGCCTCGTCCGCTTCGTGCCTCGCGGGTCCGGCAAGGCCGGGTCTCGGGCTAGCTCGCGAGGAGAAAGCGCTCGGCAAGCCCGTCGCCCTGCGGTCCCCCGCGAATCCACCTACTCCAACCGGTACGATTGCACCCCCCTCGGTACGAGCGAACCGGTGTAGGGTGCACGTCCGACCTCCGTCCGGTGTGATCCTATCCACCCCATGGCTCTGACATGCCCGCCAGCCGGTCGCATCGAACGTGTCCAATGGCCTCGAGAGGCGTACGAGCGGTCCTTTTCAGCCGGTACCATGGTCTCGATACGCAGCGCGGCGGTCCCATCCAACCACCTCGACGGATGTGAAACGCGATCATTCGGTTGTAACGAGCCGCTCTAATGGCTACGATGAGCGACACGGCGGTCCATCGAACAGGGTTGACCGTCCCGATGGCCGCAACCTACCTGTGAACCGACCGCTGTGTCCGGTACGATAGCGCCACGTCATGTCCAACGACCCTCCGTACACCAGTCGTAAGCTCGCGAAGCTCGCGGGGGTCGAGCACCGCACGTTGATGCGGTGGATCGCCGCCGACCTACTCTCGCCAACGCCGTTTCACGGCCCGAAAACCACGTACGACCGACGTCACCTCCAAGAGGCGCGCGCCATCATCCGCCTGCGGGCCGACAACCTGACGTATGCGGCCATCGCTCGCCGCTTGCGGGGACTCTCGGACGAGGACCTTGCGCGCTTCGTCCGCGTGGGGGACCGGCCTCCGGCGCCTGCCCCAGCGGCGCCCGTCGCGCCCCCTCCGGCGGTGGAGACCGTGCCATCGGTGGCGATCGTTCCGTCACCTCCCGCGGCGCCCGAGCCGCCGCCCGTGGCGCCCGAACCGTCGGGCGAGCCCGCACGCTTGGAGGGATTGGGGGCTTCACCCGGCAGCGGCGCGAGCGCGACGTCGGTGCCGAAGGTCGACGGCGCGGAGGCAACCCCGCCGACCAGCGCGGAATCGTGGACCGAAGCGCACGAGGTGCCGTCCGACCCCTGGGAGCGCGTCGTGCTGTTACCTGGGCTGGAGCTCCTGGTGCGGCTCGCTGCGGGGCCGCTCGTTCGGCGCCTCGCGGCGGAGATTCGAGAGCACTACGAGGTGCGCGCGCCGCCGCCCTTGCGGTCGGATGGTCCGCGTTGATGAATGGGGCGGGGGAGTCGGGCGGCCCTCTGGCTTGGTGCGCTGGTGGACAGTCCAGCTCATGGGAAGAGGCTGCGTGGCTACCTTTCTCGGCGCGGCCGTCAGAACGGACCCAGACGCCCAGTAGCGCTTAACGTGAAGATGAATTTCCGGGGAGGAATCATGAAAACGCTGCACCCTGCTTCCCTCGCGCTGGCGCTGCTTTTCTCAGCGACCGTCACAGGCACGGCCTTCGCGCAGGACCAGGCCGACAGCCCTTTGCAGGGCGACGAGTCGGAGCATCCGCCTGGACGGGCGCGTTCCCAAGGTAACCGCGTCGCTCTCGAGATCGATCTGTGGCCCACCGAGAAGTTGAAGATTCTTACCTACGGTTTGACAGGCCAGATGCGGCTTTCGGGCCCCGTCCACTTCGACGTAGACCTTCCCCTGGCTAGCCTGTTCCCTGAGGAGGGCGACACCAAGCTCGTCTTCGGCAATCCTACCTTCGGGGCTCATTGGGCCGGCCCGCTGAGCTCCACCTGGACCCTCTCACTCGGCGCCGAGGTGGCCATTCCGACGCTTGTGACAAGCAAGGACACCACCCTCCAGGACCTCTCCGACAGTTTGGGTCCGAGGGTCTTCGCCGCCGCTACCCGCGCCAACGTCGACTTGCACCGCTTCCTCCCCGACTATGTCCCCTTCCGCCCGGGGGTGGGCGCCGAAGCTCGAATCAACGAAACCGTGCGCTACCGCGGCGACCTCACGCCAAGCACCTTCTTTCCGGTGGGTGAGCTGGCCCAGGACATCGAGGTTATTCTCGAGCATGGTAGCGAGCTGGAAGCCCTCACCAGCAGCGGCGTGGGGGGCGGCCTGCGATTTCAAGCCGCCATCGCCCTGACGGAAGATAACGACGACGCCGACAAGGCGCAAACCGCCATGGAGCCGTACTTCGCCTACCAACCCGATACCGGCTTCTTTGGTCGGGTGGGGCTGCTCATTGCGCTCGACGACCCGG
>CAYLJT010000317.1:0-9282 GCA_964383995.1 uncultured Polyangiaceae bacterium | reverse complement strand
CCACCGACCCCGCCACCAGATCCACCTGCATTCCACCGATGGACAGCGTCGATGCGGCCGTCACCGTGCGCTTGTGATCGCCACCGGCCTTGAGGTCTCGATTGCCACCCACCGTCAGCGAATGACTGCCCACATCGTCCACCATGAACGTGCCGACGTTCACGCTTTGATTCGCCCCCACGGTCGTTGACTGGGCGGCGCCCACGTTGGAGGTCATGCTGTCCGTGACAGCGAGAGAGTGGTTGGCCCCGATCGACCGGGTTTCGTTGTTTCCGACCGACTCGGTCGCGTTGTTTCCGGCCGAGATCGACGCGTCTTTCGAAGCGTTCATGAACATCTCTTCGGAGCCGGCGCTGTCGTCCATGCGCAGCTCGTTGGTCGAGCCACCGCCGGGCGTCGTGGCCGTCTGGAACGCCATCCGCGCCTTGTTTTTTGGGAGTGGATAGGGGGGTGGCGTCTTCGCGTTGTACATGCGTCCGAAGACGAAGGGCTGGTCGGGATCGCCGTCGATGAAGTTCAGGTAGACCTCCCAACCCGTGCGCGGAGTCAACATGGCACCGCCAAGGGGCAACTGGCATGTTCGAATCCAAAGGCTCGACGTATCGTCGGGCTTGCCCAGCCGATCCCAAGGGAAAAGCACCTTGACCCGGCCATGGGAATCGGGGTGAATTTCGCTGCCAGGGGGACCTGTCACCACCGCCACCTGGGCTCCCGGAGCCGAAACGGCTCGGGGGACCCGGGCTGGAGCATACGCAGCGGTCGCCGGGATGGCCCGAAACTCGACGCGGGAGCCCGGACTCCCTTCCGCCTTGGCCTGCAAAACGGTGCGCCGCGTGTCGTGAAACAGAGCCACCTCCAACACGAGGTACTCGCGATTGAGGGGTTCGTAGGGGTGATCTTCCAGGGTGAGCTTGCGACCCGGGCGCAGCCTGAGCGTGCTTGTCGTGCCTTGTACGACTTCACGGCGACAGCGAACCGCATCCAGAAGCACCTTGGCGTAGCGGTCGCCCACGGAGGGCTCTGTGAAACGCCCCGGGTAGACATACACCTCGAGGGCCCGCTCGGCCGCGTCCTCGCCTTCCTTCTTTGCGGCGACATCCAGCTTCGGGTGCTCGAAGTCGTAGTCGCGCAAATGGACCTTCCCTGGTTTGGTGACAAGCTCTTGCGTGAGCGCGCCAATGCCATCGCGGGGGGCACCCAGGCCGTCGCCGAGGCGATACGGGAGGGTGGGATCGCCCTCGATGACGCCGAGATCGCCTTCGAAAAACACCGCGACCTCCGCGTCCGCGCTCGAGTCTACCGCAAAGGCAATGCCGTCTTCGGAGAGCAGACGCTGGATGAAATCGAAGTCGCTCTCGCGGTATTGGGTGGTGTAGCTGCGCGTGGGGTAGTCGCCTGTGAGCTGCCACGACTGATCGGTTGCTGGAATGCCAGCCTCTTCGAGCACCTGCTTCACGATGTCAGGAGCCGACAGCTCTTGAAAGACCCTGGATGATGCGCGCTGCGTGAGCCGGAAAAGCCGAGGCCGGGCAACAACACGCGTGCCTTGATCGCCTTCGCCCCCCGCCGTCGTGCGCTCCGCTTCCGTCACATAGCCCACGAACCTGTACTCTTGGGCGCCATCGCGTTGGCTGACCGTAAGACTGAGCTTCTTGCCGACAACCGCCCCGGGGGCGGGCCCACCGGCGCGGTCGGTAAGCTCGCAACGCAACAGGCCGAGCTCATCCAGGGCTTCGCGCGCCTCGACCCACAGAAGATGGAACGGCGTGCCTTCCACGTCCACGGCATGTTCAAGGTCAACGGTCTCAGCCATGGTTCCCCCTCACCCAATCTTTAGAGACGCACCCAGCTTGACGATGAGGCCTGCGTTGATGGCAATCTTGGAGCCCTTCATCGTGAGGGGACCACCGTTCATGTTGATGGAGCTGCCGCCGCCTTTCAGCTTTCCGACACCACCTACCAGGGCAATGATGGGCGCCGAAGCCACGTAGTCGCCGCCTATTTGACGCAGGTGCAGCCCACCCACGAGCTGCTTTACGCTCGCCGCCGAAGTCGTCAGATCGCTCACCAGGTGGGCCTCCGCAGCGGTCGATGTGAGGTCTTTGCTGCCGCCGACTGTTTCTACCGATGGACCGGCAACGAGCTGCGCGATGATGGCGCCCACGTCTTCGTCGAAGGTCGAAAGCATGGTGTCGTCGATCGACGCCAGCGAAACATTGGCTTGGACCGCGCCGACGTCTCGGACAAATGCGCCCGTGATTTGCTGGCGTACGCCACACGAAATGGTGATTTGATTGCCCCCCACGCTGTAGTCGCGGGCGGCCCCGACCTTTTCGACAAAGTCGCACTTCGCGTGAACCTCATCGTTTCCCCCAACGGACGTGCTCTGCGCGCCCCCGACTTTGACCTGAAGCGCGTTGCCGACATCAATCGACTGATTCGCGCCCGTGGAGACGGTCTCGTTGGCGCCCACCGTGACCGCGTAGTTGCAACCAACGCTGTGCTCTTCGTTTACGGCTACCGTTTCGTTCTTGTTATTTCCACAGGCCACGTTGAGGTCTTTGTGGGCCGAAATGGCCATACCCTGGCTTCCGGCCGTGTCGCTCATCTTGAGCTCGTTGGCGCCGGCACCACCGGGCGTTGCGCTGCTCTTGAAGGAGCCGTCGGCTGCGGCTCCAGGGAGGGCGTAGGGCGGCGTGTTCTCGGCGTTGTAGGTGCGCCCGAGGACGATCGGTCGATCCGGGTTGCCGTCGAGAAAGGCCACGGCGACCTCCCAACCTACCCGCGGCAAGACCATCGACCCCCCGAGACCAAGCTGCGAGACCCGCAGCCAACAACTGGCTGTTTCGTCTTGTTTGCCCGAACGATCCCAGAGAAAACGCACCTTGATGCGACCGTGGGAATCGACGTGAATGGCCTGAGGCTCGTTCGACGGTCCCGTCACCATGGCGGTTTGGATGCCACGAATGCGTGGTCTTTTTGTCCGAGACGGGACGGCGAAAGGTGCATCCTTCGGAATGGCGACCAGCTCGTTTTGGCAGGCCTCCCCCTCTGCTCGCCCTTCGGAGCAGAGCGAGATGACGATGTACTCGCCGTTGAGAAAGGGCTCTCGGCAACCCACCACAGTCATAGGGATGCCGCACGCGAGCCCCGCCGCTCGGCTTTTGCCCTGACAGACATCGGCGTCGCCGCGGTGCGCGCTGATGCGCGCTTTGGCCCTCCGGGAACCGTCTGCGCCGGAAGTGAAGCCAGCCGGGTATTCGTAGCGCCGCAGGGGCCACGGGCCGGGCGCTGGCAGCGATGCCATGGGGTATACGTCGGGCTTTTCGAAGTCGTAGTCGCGCAGGAAGACCTCGGTGGGGCGCACCTGCTTTTTGCGGCTCAGCCCAACCACCGGTTGGGAGCCAAGCCCGCCCCCTTGACGCGCGGACAGAGTCACGGGAGGCGCGTCGTCCCGCGCTGTGAAAGCCGCCGGGTCATCCACCAGTACCAGCTTGTGCCCGTCTGCGGAGTGCAAGAAGAAGTAAAAGATGCCTTCGTCCTCGAGCAGGCGATGCACGAAGTCGATCTCCGTTTCGCGGTATTGGCAGACGAACTCGCGCGGAGCGTAGCTGCGCCGCAGGCGCCATTCGACGTCGGCGTCCACGCCCGCGTCCGAGAGCACCTCCTTCACCACATCGACCGTGCTCTTGTCCTGAAAAATGCGTGAGCCTTCGCGGTGCTCGAGGGCCGCGAGCGCGGGCCTCAGGCGCAAGCGGAAGTGCAAATCGACGCCATCGAACGAAGAGAAGCCAACGCGATCCGCAAGACCGTCGTAGTAACGAAGGCCCCCTTGCTCGTCGTTCACCTCAAGCAGCGCTCGCCGACGGAGGCACGCATCGACGCGGAAAGAAGCGTCGGCCGTCGCGACGTCTATGTCGACGGTGTAGGGAAACGAGATGCCCTCCCGCGCGCGGTAGGCTTGTACCCGCAGATCGCTCGGCAGCCCGTCGCCCAAAAGATTTAGATGCCCAGCCATTGCAACTCGTGAAGGTAGCTACCTTTGTCTCGCTCTGCAACGGAGAACGGCGGCCGGTTCTCCGAAGGGATAGTCGAACATAATTGTCTCTGACAATCGCTCGTCCTCCGGAAGGTGGCGCAGAACCTCCAAAGCTGGCATGGTCTTGGCCGACAGCGGGCCGGTACGACCCACCGCGAAAACCATGGACATCTCCAGCTCCGCCCTAGAGCAAGCCCTCACCGAGGAGCTCGTTCGCGTCCACCACGCGCACACCGTCATCCTCTACGGCTCCCGCGCGCGCGGCGACGCTACGCCGGAGAGCGACGTCGATGTGGTAGCCTTCGCCGAGGTGTCCGAGACAAGCCGCGACGCTCGGCTGTGGAACGGACTGTACCTCGACGCGTTCATCCACCCGACGGCGCTGGCGTCCGAGACAGAGCTGGACATAATGAAGCTCCTCGGCGGACGCATTCTGCTCGACGAGCAAAACCTCGCAAGGCCACTCTTGGAGCGCCTGGCCGAGCTCGAACGTCGCGGCCCTGGGCCTTTGCCCGAGACCGAACGGCGCATGCGGCGGGTTTGGGCAGAGAAGACGCTCGCACGCATCGCGCGGGGGGACCTAGAGGCGCACTACCGACACCATGGCATGCTGTTCCAGCTCCTCGAAGACTACTACGCTCTGCGCACGCTTTGGTATCCGGGTCCGAAGCTCGCCTTCCCGGATCTTCTGCGCCGCGATCCAGAGACCTACCTGGCCTTCGAGCGCGCCCTCGCGCCGGGCGCGCCCCTCGGCACCCTGGCTACCCTCGTCGCGCGCGTGTCCGCCAGCACTGCCTCCAGCGCCTAGCTCAAGGGCACCAGTCGGCCCAGTCCCAGACCGTGTCTACCTTGGTCTTCACGCCTTGTCCGAAGGCATAGCGGTTGGTCGCCTCGACACAGCCGGGCCATTTTTCGACCGTGTTCCAGTCGCCCCTTGTGTACTTGTAATACAACCAGGCGCCGCGCGGCACGGACACGAGCCCCGTGGCGTGGCCAGATACGCGACCCCAGGCAAGGGGCTCGTGGCTCCAACCGTTGGCGCTCGTCGCGATGTGAATCGGCACGTCTTCCGGCGTGCCCGCGGGCAGCGCCACATCGAATTCCATCAGCACGGGGGGCGCCGGATCGTCAATGGTCGGATCGTAGTCCAGATCGAGCACGGTGCCGGCGGTGTCGGGCAGCACGATCACCACCGACAGGTCGCGGGTATCGTAAAAATAGCCTGCTCCCGCGGCCAACACGGCGTCGTACGAGACGAACGACGGGAGCTCGGCGCCGTCTTTGCGTAGCGACGTTACGCCGTGATCGACCCGCCGCACGCGGATGACGAGCGGTCTTGCCTTGGGTAGGTAGGTCCCTTCCCGCACCCCGATCGTCAACGCTGCGCCCGTGGCGGTCGGTGTCAAGGTGTAGGTGGTCCGCGAAAATACGCCGTCTTTGTAGGCATTTCCATCGCCCTCGTCTTCGTAGAGGGCGAACGTCGAGCTGACCTTGCCAGGGTAGACGTCGAGGTAGAGCGGGCTCGCGCTCTGCGAGGCGGTGGTCGGCGCCGCGTCGAGCTTGGGGAGGATGGCGCCTTCGCGTACATAGGTGGGTAGGGCCGCCAAGGTCAGATCGACCGTGACCGTGGTTGGCCCCTCCACGATCGATCCCGAGGCAGCCTCGAACCAACGGCCGCTCGGCAACACCACCTTGCGCTCCGTGGCTCCTTCTTCCAACACCGGCGCCACGAGCAGAAAGGGACCCAGCATGGCCTCGTCGTCCACGTCGACCACCGCTTCTTCGCCTGGAAACTCGTAGAACAGCGGCCGGAGCAGCGGGGCACCTGTGCGACTGGCTTCGTCGAACAGGCTGTACAGGTAAGGTAGCAAGCGGTAGCGCTCTTCGATGACGCTGCGGCTGATGTCCTCCACCTCGGTGCCAAACTGCCAGGGCTCCTGGGGTGGAGCGCTGGTCTCCACGTGGCTCCGGAAGAAGGGTGAGAGCGAGCCGACCTGCATCCAACGGGCGAACAGCTCGGGGCTCGGACCACCCGAATAACCGCCCACGTCGCTGCCCACGAAGGGCACGCCGGAGATGCCCAATCCGAGCAACATCGGCAAGGTCGTCTGGAGGGTGGCGAAGCTGCTCGGGGCATCGCCGGTCCACATCGCCGCGTAGCGTTGGATGCCGGCGTAGCCCGAGCGCGTGAGCACGAAGGGCCGCTTGTCCGAGACAGCCGCTCGCATGCCTTCGTAGGTCGCGCGCGCTTCGTTCAAGGCGTACACGTTGTGCAGCTCGGCCATCGTGCCCGGCACACCGTCCCCGGCTGCGGCGAGCTCGTTCGGTACCGTACCGCCTTCGCCGGCCACGAAGTTGGAAGGCTCGTTCATGTCGATCCATAGGCCATCGATGCCCATGTCGAGGGTCCTCGGGACCAAGCCCGACCAGTAGGTTCGCGCCCCGGGCGCGCTGAAATCGGGGAACACCGCCGCTCCCGGCCAGACCTCGCCCACGTAGGGGAGACCGTCCTTCAGGAGGAAGAAACCGCCGTTGACGCCGTCGTCGTAGACGTCCCAGCCCGGGTCGACCTTGATGCCTGGATCGACGATGGCCACCGTGTGAAATCCCTTGGACTTCAGGGCCGCCGTCAGGCCCGACGGGTCAGGAAACGCGACGGGGTCGAAGGTGAACGAGCGAAAGCCATCCATGTGTTGGATGTCGAGCCACAGGGCGTCGGCGGGGATGTTGCGCGCGCGTAGCTCGTCGGCGATGGACAGCACGGTGGTGTCGGGCGAATAGCCCCAACGCGATTGGTGGTAGCCGAGGCTCCAGCGAGGCGGCAAGGGCGTGGTACCCGTCCTCCCGCTGTACCTTCGCAACACGTCGGCGGGCGTCGGCCCCGCGAACAGGTATTCCACCATTTCGCCGCCGGCGGCCTGCAAGCGCACGACGCCAGGGTCGCTCGCGGCGACGTCGAAGGAGAGCCGATGCGTGCTGTCCAGGAAGATGCCGTAGGCCGTGCCGCCGCGCAGGCCCAAGTAGAATGGGATGGACGCGTAGAGCGGGTCGGCGTCCGGAGGGTAGCCGCCGTAGGCGCTCTGGTAGGCGTCGGTGGTCCAAAAGGTAAGCACGCGGCCCCGACGATCGAGACCGCCGGTGCGCTCGCCGAAGCCGAAAAAGCGCTCGTTTTCGCCGGCCTGGTGCAATAGCGCGCGATCCTCCAGGCCGTCCGGCGAGGGAACCTCGACGTAGCCCCCCTCCGCCGCGTCGTCGCGCAGGGCCGTGCCCGCCGCGTCTTCCACGTGCACGCGGCAGCTCGCCCGGTCCACCTCGACGAAGAGCGCGTCGGTGCATAGGCGCACCACCTCGGTCGTGCCCCCGAAGAGCGGCAAATCTCCGGCAAATGCGTCGTTTACGAGGGCGTACGACGGCCTGTCCGCCAACGGTCCCGACCCGCGGTAGCGAAACCTTACCGTCCCCTCGTCCAGAACGGAGAGGCCGAGCTCGTAGCCGGCGCAACTCAAGGTCAGAGATCTTCCCGCGTCGTCCAAGGGAAGATCGAGGGGAGGAAGCGGGACCCCGCGACAGTCGGGCTCGGGTGGATCGCAGTCGTCGCCCATGCACCCGCTCGTGCTGGAGGACGCCGCGGTGCTGGACGAAGCGGCCGTGGCGGCGCTCGTCAAGGCGTCGTCGCCGCAGCCAGCGAGAGCTGCGGCGAGGCCGACAAAGGCCGCGAAATGGGCGTTGGCGGCGCCCGTTCGCTTAGAAGTGCTGGAGGTTCTGACCACCAGGATACCAGTAGCTCGTGTACTCGCCGTAGCCGTACACGCTGATGCCAAAGGCCTCGGCCGCGGTCATCGAGTGGGTGCCGTTGCCTGCATTGGAAAGGAGCACCCGGGCGACGGAGTAGCCACTGTTGCCGATGGCCGCGAAGCCTCCGACCGTGTTCCCGTCGAGGGTGATCGTGGCGCCCGTTTTGGCCACGATGTTGACGAAGTTCTCAGCGTAGCTGATGGGCGCGTGGAAGAGGTAGGTGGACCGGTATTGCTTCTCGGGGACCGCCAACGTCATGGCAGGATCGCCGGCGCCTACCCCCGACTCACCTTCCATGTATTGCACCACGATGATCGGCGCGTTGGCCGAGACACGGAAGTCGGCGTTGGTCTCGAACTCGGCGTGATCGCCCTTCTTCGCCAGGCTCGCGGGAGCGTTCGCCTGGGGTGGATCGAAGGTCAGGGTGGTGGCGTCGGCGGTAGCGATGAAGCGCACGATGTTGTTGACCACGCCGCCGCCTCCGGTGAGCACGGGGGCGGTCACGAAGTAGTCGGTGGACAGCGTGTCGAGGGGTGGCACAGCTTCCTCGATGTGATCGCAACAGCACACGGGATCGGGCATGTAGGTGCAGACATGGCCGCCAATGACCTGTACAGGTTTGTCGGCGGTGACCGTGGTCCCGGTCACGTCGCCGGGGCTCGCTGAGCCGCCTGTGAAGACCTCCAGCACGTCGCCACGATTCAGGGTGACGGTGCCCGAGCCATCGGACGCCACACCGGCCCCCGCGGAGACGGTTCCGCCGTTCAAGGGAGGTGTCAAGGTGACGGTCGTGTTGTCTTCGCTGGCCGTCACCGCGTAAAAACCTGGAAGACCGGTGGACAGCGTTTGAAGGGCGGCAACGACGTAGTCTCCTGTCCAGGTGTTGACGGGGAACAGGATCGAAGCGTCGTTCGTGTACGTGTAGTTCGCGCCGATGAAGTACTCTAGCGGGTTGTATTGGTAGACGGTGACCGGCTCGTCCGAGCGGAGACGGTAGGCCGCGTTGGGCGCAAGCGTCGTGGTGGTCTTGTCCTTCGTGGCGGAGACCCATGGCAAGGTCAGGACGGTCACGTCGTTGGGCAGAACGGTGGTGCTGGCGATGGAGTTCGCCCCCTGCGTGACGGTGATGGTGGCCGTATTGGCGCTGGTGTTGGAGATGGCCACCGCGAAATGGAAGGGGTTACTGGACACCACGTTGGCGGTGACCGTCGGGTAGTAGTCGCAGCCGACGAAGCTCTGGGTGAGGCCCTGGGGCGCGCAGGCTCCCTCGCAATAACCGCTGTTCGGATTGCAGATCAGCCCCTGCACCGGGTCGCAGTCGTAGGTCGTATAGCCCGAGCCGTCGCCTTTGCAGACCACCGAATCGGTGCCGACGCAGCTTGCCTCGCCCGGGATGCACTCGGAGCAGCCGATGCCCGGGGCGCACACCTTCGGAGCGCACTCGGTCT
>CAYLJT010000316.1:0-9285 GCA_964383995.1 uncultured Polyangiaceae bacterium | reverse complement strand
CAATACGCCGGAACGCTCATGAACACGTGGGGGCGCACCTCGGGCAGCTTGGTCAGGGCCGTGGCAGGGTCGGCCAGGTAGGTCAGCCAGCCAAGCGTGTTGCCGAGACAGGCCTCGCCGAAGCCGAAAATGTGGCTCATGGGCAGCCAGAGCAAATCCACCGCGCCTTCGTCCACCACGGGGCCGTTGCACACCAGCCAGTCGTAGCCGTTGACGCCCACATTGCGGTGCGTGAGCGGTACGCCCTTGGGGTTGCCGCTGGTGCCGCTCGTGTACAACATGACGCCGGGCTGATCGAGGGAGACCGCATGCATGGTGCGCTCGAAGGCCTGAGCGTCCTTTGCATCTTCGGCCGCGCCGATGGCAAGGGCCGCTGTGAAGCCCACGACGCGCGCGTCAATCGCGGCCTTGTCGGGCGCGCTCTTGCCCTTGGCGGTCATGTTGGCGGCGACCGCGTGGGGGTCGATGTCGTCGGACAAGACAACGACCTTGCGCACCTCCCCGAGCTCGCCCCACACCTCGAACAACCTTGCCAAGAGGCCCGGCGTGTCGACGAACACGACCTTGGCGTCGCTGTGCGACAAAACGTAGGCCGCCTGCTCCGCGGTGCTCGCTGGGTAGACCGGCACCATGACCCCGCCCGCCGCCTGAATGGCGAGCGCCGCGCTGATCCACTCCACGCGGTTCGGCGCGAAGACCGCCGCCCTATCCGTATTTTCCAGGCCGAACGTGCGTACGGCCAGGGCCAGCCGCCGAATCTGGCTGGCGAAGGCGCCCCAGGTCACGGCACGGTAGTCGCCATCGGCCGTGGGCACCATGAAACGCACGCGGGTGCGGCGCTCGGGGAGGCTATCGAACACCGCGCGCGGCGCGATTTTTAGCTCGGAGTAGGGGGCGAGATCAATCATGACACTATCCTCGGGCGTCGAGCTTCTCTTCCAGGTCCAGGAGGCGGCTTTGAATCTGATTGAGCGCGTGCAGGGTGCGCTCTTGGTCGCGCTTGGTGGGTAGACCCAGGTTACCCCAGACCGTGGCGATGGCCCGGTCGGTGGTCGCCTTGCCCTTCAGAACCGCGGAGAGCATCGCCCCCGAGGGCTCGAGGACGAGCGGGCTCTTGAGCACCGCCTCCAGGTAGCCTGCGGTCGCATTTTCCCACGCGTAGAAGCCCTTTTTGAACATGTCCCAGACAAACATGACTCTTCTCCTGTGATGCTAGTTGCCCAAACGGCGCAGCTCGGCGGCCGTCGAAAAGTTGGCTTCGGTCTCGTCGTTCTTGCTGGTGGCGCGGGCCACCTCGCCAAAACACTCAAAATAAAAGCCCGCTTGGCGGGTGACCACGCTCGCGCCCACGGCGGGCTGCAAGGTCGCCTTGGTGCGCACTTGAAAGGCCTGCGTGAAGGTGTAGGCGGGCAAAATGACCTGCCCGGTAGCCACGACTTCCACCTCGTAGGTGTCTTTCCCAGCGTAGGGAAGACCGCGCACCGTACCCCCCGTCACCTCCCCGGCGCTCACCCAGCTTTTGCCGGTTTCGATAGGGAAACGCAGAAGCTCGATGGGGGCGTCGTAGACCAGCAGCGTCTGCCCTTCCGAGGGGTTCTCTTCGTGGGAAGCGGCGCCGAGCAGCAACAGAGCGCTCTCGGTGTGGGCATAGATGCCGTCCACACTGCCGCCCACGTCGAGCGGGGTCACGAACTCGGCCGTGGGAAACGAGCTTGCGTACCAGGCACCGCTCAGCGTGGACGCCTGCAAGCTTAACAAACCGTCGCCCTGGAAGGTCGCCGAGAAATCCCAGGTCGTCGTGCCGTTCACGTCTTCGCCGGTCAGGTTCACCGGCACCTCGGCACCGGCCTTGGAGACAATGTACGAAACCGGCACGTCGATGGCCGCTTCCAACTCATCGGCGTCGATCTTGCCATCCAGATTAGGAACGCACGAGAGCGGAGCCTGACCCCCCGCGCCGCCGTCGAGGGGCTCGGTTCCGGGGGGCGTGGAGAGGTTGTCGCCACATCCGAACAGCATCAGGGCAAAGACGGGGATCAGGGTTTCAGTGCGCATGGCAAGCTCGGCTCAGAAGGCGTACACGAGGCGCGCGCGGATGAGCTGCGCGGGCTTCGCGGGGAGATTGAGGGTCGGGTTGTCGAGGCCCGCCATGGGGAATAGGGCCGCATAATCGAGGGCCGCCCCGAACCCGTCTTTGCTCTCGTAGGCCACGGTCGGGTCCAGCTCCACGCCCAACGGCGCCTTGCCTCCGGGGGTCGACGCGGCCGTCAACGCCCACGACGCCACGCCGGCGAGGGAGGCTGTGAATTTGCCTGGACCTACCCGTCCGATGGTGCCACGCAAGTGCGGACGAAGGTACACGGCGTCGCTGACCGTGCCAATGATCTCCCGGAAAAGAATACGATCCACACGGTAGTCGGGGTGAAAGCGAAAGTTGTCCACGCGGTTGTCGCTGGGCGGGCTGGCTTGGGGGCCATCGAGATCGCCGGGCTGGGCAGGTTTGTCGGTGATGCCCGCGCGCACGCCGAACCCGGGGGCCGGATCGCCACTGGCAATACCCGCGTCGACGCCAAAGCCGAAGCTTGACTCGGGGGCGCCGATTTCGGTCTCCAGCGCGCCTCCCCATTGGCTGGACTCGGCCGGGTTGTTGAGCAAGACGCCGGGCACCAGGGAAGGTTGATCGACGGTCGCGCTGAGGTAAGCGGCCTCAAGCTCGAAGCGCACGTTGGGGAAGACGACGCGCATCCAACCATCCACCGCGGTGGCGCGGTAGCCGCGGCTCATCACCGCGGACGAGGTGGTGGTCGCTACCGTGTCCGTGGTGGGAAGGTAGGCGGTGGGCACGTCTTTGTCTTGAAAGCGGTGAGAAAAATAGGCCCCCGCTTCGAAGGTGCCCTTGCCCGCCTCGGCCCTGCGCTCGCGAGCGCGATCGTCGCTGTAGCGGAGCACCGCCAACGAAATGCTGGTCACGTCGTCGGCCGGGTCCAGATCGATGGACCGCGTCGGACCCTCTTCGCGAGTCACCGGGCCGCTCCACGAAAAGTCGTAGGCAACCGCCCAGATGAGGCCGCCAAAGGGCGTGATGAAGGCGATGCGATCGGCTGCGTCACCGCTGTCGCAGTCGGAGCAATCGCCACCGTTGGTGAGCATGCCGAGGCCAAATTGGCTCCCCATGCGGCCAGCGGCGATGATCCCGATGGGGGTGAGCACCTCGCCATAGGCCCGCTTGATGCGCACCAGGGTGACGGGCGCCTGCGTAGTGGACCCCGCGGGGATGCCCACGGCGTCGCTGCCGAGGGTAAGGTTGTCGGGGGCGTCCACCCGCACCTTGACGGCCACCGCAGCGGCCGGCGCGTAAAACGAGAGGTCGGTGCGTAGCCGCATGTCCGCTAGGGTCAACACCTGACCCTTGGGGTCGGACAGCGGGACCGGGTAGAGGAGCTGGCCCGAGGGCGTGGGACCGCGGTCGAGGTCGAGGTTGTTGAGCCACGCCGTACGCACGCGCAGGGCGCCGTGCACCTCCGCCTCGGTCTCGGTGTGGGAGCGGATGTCTTGACCGATGTCCGTAAACCCGGTGGCGTGTCCGAGACAGGGCGTAAAGAAGGCCAAGAGCGCGAGGCCCAACCGGCATGCACGAGAGCGCTTCACGGGGTCACCTCGGCGGGCCGCACAGGTGCTTCGGTCGCAGGCGCTGCGGCGGGGCTGGGCGGCGCGGCCGAGAAGGCCAGCTCGTCGTGCAGGAAGCTCACGAGATTTCGGTTGGAGGCAGAGACCGCCTCCAACATGGGAAAGTGACCGCAACGTGGGTAGATCACGAGCTCGGCGTTCGGCAGGTCGGACGCCAACCTCTCGCCGTAACGCACCGGCGTCACCACGTCTTCGCGACCCCAAAGCAGCAGCGTGGGTTGGGCGATGGTGCGGTAGCGCTTTTCCACCTCGGCGTAGCGCTGCCCGCGAATCGCCGCCAGGGCCGCGGCCTTGGTGCCCGGTCGCTCCAGGGCCTTTTGCACCTCTTCGATGAGCTTCTCGCTTGCCAGCTTCGGGTTGTAAAACGCTAGCGAAATGCGCTCATCGGGGCGCTCGTCGTAATACAAGCCGACCAGCGTCTCTCCCACACCCGACGACCTTGCCATCACAAAAAACGTAGGGAGCTGCTCTTCGTAAACCCAGGCATCGTAGAGCGCCACCTTGCTGACGCGCCGGGGGTCCGAAAGCGTCATGGCCAGGGCGACCGACGAGCCCCACGAATGGGCCACCACCGAGACCTTGCCAACGCCGCGCTGGTCCAGAAGCTTCCAGACGAGCCGCGCCTCCGCCTCGGGCGAGTAGTCCCCCTCGGGCCGGTCGGTCCAGCCAAAACCCTTCAAATCCAGCGCGATGACACGGTGTTCTTTGGCCAGCTCGGGCAGCACCAGGCTCCAGGTTTCGAGGGAAGACGCGAAGCCGTGGACGAGCACCACCGGCGAGCCCTTGCCGGTGTCCACGTAGCGCACGCGGGTGCCCTCCACCGTGGCGTAGGTGGCCGTTTTCGGCTCCCCGGGCATGGGGCCACGATGGAAGGCCAGACACCCCGTCAGACAGGGCAGAAGCAGCAGAAGCAGAGCGAGGAAGGGGCGCACGATGGGTAATCGAAGGCTGGAGACTCAGGGCGCCAAACGCCGCACTTCGGCGGCGGTGGTAAACTCGTCCCCGGCTTCGTTGGACTTGGAGACGATGGCGGCGACGGTGCCGAAACACTCGGTCACGAACAGGTAGGTGCGCGTGGTGGTGGTGGCAAAACCGACGGTCCGCGTGAGGTCTACCCCGACGCGCAGCACGTTGAAGTCGCCGAAGGGCGTCTTGAGCGTGCCGTGAGCGTCGACCTTGGAGTCGTAGTCTTCGGTGTAGGTAGAGAAAATTCCGAGGGCGGTGCCCTGCACGGCGGACGTCGACGAGAACGTCTTGCCCTCGCTGAGCGGAAACTCGAGGGTGATGGCGGGGGGCTGGTAGTCGAGCTCGGTTTGGGTCACCGACGCGTCGGGGGAAACCACGCCACGCAGCAGCAAGGCGCTGTCCGTAATTTCAAAAACCCCCAGCAAGTCTTCGGTGTCGGAGAGCCGCGATGCGTAGGACGCACCTGGGAAGGTTGACTCGAACCACTGTCCGGTGAGGGGCTGCGTCTCCACGATCACCGCGTGGTCTCCCGGGAAGGCGACGGACAGATCCCAGATGCGGCTGCCGTCTGCCTGAACGGCGCCGGCGGTGTCGACCGTGGCGTTGGTGGCCACGCGGAAGGTGGCATGGAGACCCGCGGCGAGCGGCACCTCTTCGCGCGTGATGGTGCCGTCTTGGTTGGGCACACATGCGTTGCTTCCGCCCTGCCCTTCGCCCCCGGTGCCGCTGGTCGACGAGGTGGAGGAGCTGTCCCCTCCCGCGCCGCCCGCGCCGCCCGTGCCCGTGGCGCTCGACGTCTCTTCCGACACGCAGGTGCCGTCGAGGTTGCACACCCCGGAGGGACAGTCGGCGCCCGTCGCGCACTCTTTGGTGGACGCGGCTTCGGCGCAGCCAACGGCGACGAGGCCGAGCGTAAGGAGCAGGAAGCGAGGGGTCATGGCGGGTTCCGGGTGCCTATGTTGCGGCGCAACATGAAAAGCGAGCGCGGAAACTAGAACCAGTCGGCCGAGTCGTCAAGGAGGTTTTTGCGATGCCGCAATTTTTTCGAAGGCCGACCTCGCAGCCGGAATTTGCGCAAATTGCAGATCAGGGCTGGCCCGCCGCGGGCCGATGCGATATTGCACCGCAACACAGAGGACCGCATGCTCGTCAAGAAGTACTCGAACCGTCGCCTGTACGACACCGTATCGAGCGCCTACATCACCCTGGAAGAGCTGGCCGAAAAGGTCCGCTTGGGGGCGGACGCGCGGGTCGTGGACGCCAAGACGGGGGAGGATCTCACGCAGTCGACGCTGGCCCAAATCATCCTGGAGAGCCGCGGCGCCGCGAAGCTCTTGCCCATTCCGCTGCTCATTCAGCTCATTCGCATGGGCGACGACGCACTGGCCGAGTTTCTGGGAAAATACCTGACGAGCGCGCTGGAGCTTTATCTGTCGGCAAAACACGGGGCTCAATCGCTGTTGCCATACAACCCGTTTGCCACCGTGCCGTTCTCCACGACAAGCGCTCTCGCCCGCCTGCTCTCCGGAGGAGGCCTGTTTGCGGAGGCCCAACCCGTCGCCCCTGCGCCGCCCCCGACGCCCAGCCCAGCCGCCCCGACCCCGACGAGCCCTTCGCAGAGCAGCGAAATGGCCTCCATCCGCCGCGAGCTCAACGAGCTAAAGGCTACGTTGCTGCGGAAAAAGCGCGCATAGCCATTTTTGTGCATTGCAACAAAATCCCCCTTGACGGTCCGCGCGACGCGACCTACCCTCTCGGCCGTTCCCAGCACAAACAGCGGGAAAGTCCTTCATTTGTCGAAAGAGGTACGGACCATGAGTGAGACATCCAATTCGCACGTGCAAAAAGCTCAAGACGCCTGGAAGAAGATGCTCGACGAGCAGACCACGCGCATGACGGGCCTGTACGAGGAAATGGCGAAGACCGAAGCCGCGCGCATGACCCAAGCCGCCGAGGCCGTCGACGAGATGGCGCGGCTCACCAAAGAGTCCTTCAACTACGTGGCTCAGCTCAGCGGTGAGTGGCGCAAGCTGACCATGGAGGTCGCCAAGAAGGCCGTCGACATGGTGACGCCCGGAGCCTGACATGGTGAAGACCCCTACCCCCAAAGACACGGTGTTTCGGGACGGAACGGCGGAGCTTTACAGGTTTCGCGCGCCCGCCGAGGCCCCGGCCCGGGACGGCTCTTCCCTCCCACTGCTTTTGATTCCGTCGCTCATCAACCGTTGGTACGTGCTCGATTTGCGGGCCGGCTCGACGGTGGCAGGCGCCTTGGTCGGTGCGGGGATCGACACGTTTTGCCTCGATTGGGGCATCGCGGAGGACGAAGACCGCTATCTGTCATGGGAAGACGTGCTCGGACGCTTGCGCCGCGCAGCGCAGAAGGTTCGCAAATTGACGGGCGCGCCCAAGGTGGGTCTCTTGGGCTACTGCATGGGAGGCACCCTGTCGGGCATCCATACCGCAATGTTTCCCGACGAAATCGCGGCCCTGGTCAACCTGGCGGGGCCCTTCGACTTCTCCGAAGGCGGCCTGCTGCGCCACATGGTCGATCCCCGGTGGTTCGACGCCGAGACCATCGCCAACGCCGGGAACATCGATCCGTCGCGCATGCAGAGCGGTTTTGTCGCGATGCGTCCGACGCTGCAGATCTCCAAGTGGGTAGGCTACCTCGACCGCATCCACGACGCCGCGGCGCGGGAGGCCTTCGACGCCCTGGACACCTGGTCGAACGACAACATCCCCTTCCCGGCGGCGGCCTACAAAACCTACATCGAAGAGCTCTACCAAAAGAACCTTCTAGTGGCGGGCGAGCACCGCGTGGGGGGGCGTCGCGTCGACCTCGGCGCCATCACCTGTCCGGTAATGAGCATCGTGGCAGAGCGCGACACCATCTGTCCGCCCAAGGCGGCCACGGCGCTCAACGATCGTGTGAGCTCCAACGATCGTAAGGTCCTCACGGTACCGGGTGGTCATGTGGGCGCGGTAGTCGGCTCCACGGCTTCGAGGGTGCTCTATCCCGCCCTGGCAGCGTGGCTGAAAGAGCGCCTTTCAGCACCTCGCGTAGCCGCAGTCGCTTGACGCTCCCCGCCCCGTTCACCCACCATGCGCGATTGAAGCGACAGCTCGCTTTACCGATCGCCATGCACCACCACCATTGAAAGACGCACCGGCCGGAGGTCCTCCGGCGCGGTCCACACCGCCCGCCGCACGGTTAGCGTCGCTCCCGGCGCTACGCCTTGCTGCGTGGCACTGAGGAGCCTCTCTTGAGCAAATCCAACTATCTCGACCTTGTCGAATCGATTGCCAGCTCTGTCGTCGCGGAGCACGCACCACGCGTCGACAAAGAGGGCGCCTTTCCCGCGGAGAGCGTCCGCGCCCTGGCCGACGCGGGGCTGTTTGGGCTGATTTCAGCCACCGAAATGGGGGGGATGGGGCTCGGCCATCGGGCCGCCAGCCTGGTCGTCGAGCGGCTCGCCCGCGAGTGTGCGTCCACCGCGATGGTGACCTGCATGCACTACGCGGCCAGCCTCGTGATCGAGAAGTTTGGTCCGGAGGCGGTGCGGCGCGACATCGCTGCCGGCAAGCATCTGTCGACGTTGGCCTTCTCGGAGGCAGGCTCGCGCAGCCAATTTTGGGCGCCGCTCAGCACGGCGACGCGCAGCGGCAACGGCGTGACGCTCGACGCGAAGAAGAGCTGGGTGACGTCGGCGGGGTACGCGGACAGCTATGTGTGGTCGAGCCGGCCCACCGCGGCTGAAGGCGTGTCGTCGATCTGGCTCGTGCCTCGCGCCACCGCGGGCCTGAAGATCAGCGGCGGATTCGACGGTATTGGCCTGCGCGGCAACGACTCGCGGCCGGTCGTCGCAGAGGGCGCCGTGCTCGCCGAGAACATGCGGCTCGGCGAAGACGGCAAGGGCCTGGGCGTGATGTTGGAGGTGGTCTTGCCGATCTTCAACGCCATGAACGCGGGCTGTTCCATCGGCCTGATGGAGGCTGCGACCACACGCGCCGCCGCCCACGCGGCCGGTAGCCGTTACGAGCACGACAACAACCGCCTCGCGGATTTACCTACGGTTCGCGCCTTTCTCGCGCGCATGCGCGTGAAGACCGACATGGCGCGGGCGCTGTGGCTCGACACCTTCGATGCGCTGGAGAACGGGCGCGCCGACGCCATGTTGCGCGTGCTCGAGTGCAAGGCGGCGGCGGGCGAAGCGGCCACCGAGGTGACGGCGACGGCCATGCGCGTGACGGGCGGCGCGGCTTTCCGTAGAGATGTGGGCGTTGAGCGCTATTTCCGCGATGCTCAGGCGGCGACGGTGATGGGACCGACGACCGACGCCCTCTACGATTTCATCGGCAAGGCCATCACGGGTCTGCCTGTCTTTTGAGCTCAAAGGAATATCCATGAACCGACAGCTCGTTCTCGGCGCCGTCGCCTACGACCCCAAGGTCGTCCCGATTTGGGACGGCTTTTCACGCTATTTCGCGGACCACGGCCTGCCCTTCGACTACGTGCTCTACACGACCTACGAGCGGCAAGTGGAGAGCCACCTCGCGGGGCACATCGACGTGGCGTGGAACTCGCCGCTCGCCTGGCTCGAGACCGAGCGGGCGGCGACGCGCCGGGGC
>CAYLJT010000315.1:0-9298 GCA_964383995.1 uncultured Polyangiaceae bacterium | reverse complement strand
CGTCCTCGGACAGCAAAAACTCGAAGGTACCCGCGGAAAAATAGCCGACGGCGAGGGCGCCGCGCACCGCCACCTCGCCCATTTGGCGCACGAGCTCGGGGGAGGCGACGGGGCAGGGCGTTTCTTCCACGACCTTCTGGTGGCGCCGCTGAATCGAGCAGTCGCGCTCGAACAGGTGGACCATGTTGCCCTCGCGGTCGCCCATCACCTGAATTTCCACGTGGCGCGCGCGTACGATGGCCTTTTCGATGTAGACCGTGGGGTCGCCGAAGCTCCTCTGAGCTTCGCTGCGGGCGCGTTCGAGGGCGTGGGGCAGCTCGTCCGGGTGGTGCACGAGGCGCATGCCCTTGCCGCCGCCTCCCGCCGAGGCCTTGAGCAGCACGGGGTAGCCCACGCGCTGAGCCGTTGCGAGGGCCTCTTCGACGGTCGTGGCGCTGCCCCCGGGTGTGATCGGAACACCAGCGGCGGCCATTTTGGCGCGCGCCGCGGTTTTCGAGCCCATCGCCGCCATGGCGCTGGCGGGAGGGCCGATAAAGACGATGCCTGCTCGCTCGCAGGCCTCAGGGAGGGCCACGTTCTCCGACAAAAACCCGTAGCCCGGGTGGATCGCGTCGACACCGGCGCGCTTGGCCACGTCGATGATCTTGTCGACGCGCAAGTAGCTCTCGGACGCTTGGGCCGGGCCTATCGGGTAGGCCTCGTCGGCCGCGCGCACATGGAGCGCCGAGCGGTCGGCATCGCTGAAGACGGCGACGGCCTGTATGCCGAGCTCGTGCAGCGTTCGGATGATTCGGACCGCGATCTCGCCCCGGTTGGCAATGAGGACCTTGCGAAACACTTCGCTCGACTACCACACCCGGGCCCGCAAGGGACTGCTGACCGCACGCGCGCGTTGGGGTAATCCTCGGAGCCGAGTGTCCAGAAAGCCCCCCACGCTCGATCTGCCGTTCGTTGCTCCGAGCGCTCCCCCGAAACGCCCGTCTACCTCGCCGTGGTCCAGCTCGCGCGCTCCCGCGGACGATCCCCGTGAAGTGCTCACCGTGGCGGCCCTCGACCGGAAGCTGCGGCGTGCCATCGAGGGGGAAGTGGGACCCGTGCGCGTGCAGGGCGAGGTCGCCGGAAAAAAAGAGGTCGCCAGCGGTCACGTGTATTTCACGCTCAAAGACGAGCACGAAGAGGCCCTGATCGAAGTGGTCATGTATCGAACGGCCCCGCCCCGCGCAAAACGGCTGCTCGTGGATGGTGCGCGCGTCGTCGTCGAGGGGCTTCCCTCGGTCTACATCCCGCGTGGCCGCTTGCAGCTGATCGCCGAGGACGCTCGGCCCCTCGGCCGCGGCGCTCTGCTCGAGGCCCTCGAACGGCTCAAGCAACAGCTCGCCTCCGAAGGGCTGTTTTCTCCCGAAAAAAAGCGCCCGCTGCCGACCGACGCGGCGGTTATCGGCGTGGTCACGAGCGCCGACGGCGCCGCCGTGCACGACATCGTCACGGTCGCATTTCGCCGCGGCGGCGTGCGCATTTTGCTTGCGCGTACGCCCGTCCAGGGGCCGGGCGCCGCGGAGCGCATGGCACGGGCGATCGGCTTGCTCGAGCGGGCGCCCGAGGTCGAGGTGATCATCGTCGGGCGCGGCGGCGGATCGGCCGAGGATCTCGCGGTCTACAACGACGAAATCGTGGTGCGAAAGGTCGCCGCGTGCCGGGTGCCGGTGGTGAGCGCCGTGGGGCACGAGGTCGACATGACGCTGGTGGACCTCGCCGCCGACGCCCGCGCCGCGACGCCCTCGCAGGCCGCCGAAATGCTGGTCCCCGACGCCAATGCGCGCCGTCGCGTGCTCGATCAGCTCGGGGCGCGCATCCAGCGCGCCTTCGTCCGCCGCGTCGAGCGCGAGCGCGACCTCGTCGTCAACACGCGCAGGCGGCTCAGCGAGGCCCAGCGGCGCATCGACGAGCGCCAACAGCACATCGATGACCTCATGGCGCGCCTGGAGGGCTGGCGCCTGCGCGCTGTGGCATCTCGTCGCACCGAGCTCAGCCGCGTCGAGCGGCGCCTCAACGCCAAACATCCCGCCCGGGTCGTCGCGGATACCCGCGCCGTGCTGCGGCCGTTGTTTGCTCGCCTGACGGCCGCGGCAGCGCGTATTCTGACCACCGCGCGGGAGCAGCACATTCGCAATCACGCACGCCTCATTTCTCTTTCACCGCTCGCTGTTTTGCAGCGCGGCTACGCCATCGCGGAGCGCGCCGACGGCCGGGCGATTCGAAGCCCCAACGACGTGTCGCGCGGGGAGGCGCTACGCGTTCGCCTTGCGGACGGCGCCCTCAGCGTCGTCGTAAGCGACCTTCACCCCGCACCCCGGGAATCCGATGCCTGAGCGCCGCCACTACATCCTCGTTGGTCACCCCGTGCGCCATTCGGTCTCACCGGCGATGTTCACGGCTGCCTTCGAGGCGATGGGCTTGGCCCACAGCTATTCGGCGCTGGACGTGCCGACGCTCGGCGGCCTCGAGCACGCCGTAAGCGATCTCAGAGACGGCGCGCTGCACGGCATCAACGTCACGATTCCCTACAAAAAAGAGGTGTTGCGCTTCGTCGACGACATCGCGCCGAGCGCTCAAGAGGTGGGCGCGGCGAACGTGCTGGTGCGCACGGCGCAGGGTCGCATCATCGCCCACAACACCGATGCCGACGCGCTCGCCGCGGAAATCGAGCGTCTTCACGGCCCGCGCACCATGGCGAGCGCGGCCATCATCGGCGCTGGCGGCGCCGGCCTCGCCGCCATCGTCGCCTGCAAACGCCTTGGAATTCCGCTTATCGGCATCACGACCCGGTCGTGGTCCAACTCCGAGTCGCTCGTCTTCGAACCGTCGGCCGAGCACGCGCGTGAGCTCGGCGCGCTCACCTCGCCGTGGCCGGGCCTCGACGGCGAGACGGCGCCCACCAGCCGATCCTCGCTCGTTCTGCGCCTGCAATGGTGCGAGCTCGCGGCCAAGGCGGACGTGATCGTCCAGGCCACGAGCGCAGGCATGGCCGGCGCTGATCCGGGCGAAGATGTGGCCGCGATGGTGCCTTGGGACATGCTCGAACCCTCCGCCATCGCGTACGACGTCGTCTACGTCCCGCGCGAGACGCCCTTCATCCGAGACGCCATCTCCCGGGGGCTCCGAGGTGAGAACGGGCTTGGCATGTTGGTGGGTCAGGCGGTTCGTTCTTTTCAGCTTTGGACCGCTCGTACACCGCCCGCCGCCATCATGCGTCGGGCCGCAGAAATGATGCTTGAAGACCTCGAGGTGGAGCTCGCCAGTGACACCGTCGAGGGTGAGGACATCGATGATTGGAGTCGATAAGAGCGCGCGTGCGATGAGCTTGTTTCGGGTCGTCTTGGTTGGAGGTGCAATCGTTGGAGGTGCAACGATCGCGGTGCCAGGCTGCAAGCCTCCGGTCGCGCCGCCCCCACCGCTCGTGTCCGAAAGCCCCGCGGCATCGGCGACGCCCGCCGAGCCTGCGGCAGCACCGCCTGCGGCAGCACCACCACCTGCTGCGGCACCACCTGCGGCAGCACCACCACCTGCGGCAGCACCACCGCCTGCGGCAGCACCACCACCTGCGGCAGCGCCCCCCGCGGCTGCACCACCCGCGGCAGCACCGCCCGCGGCTGCACCACCTGCGGCAGCACCGCCAGCAGCAGCACCGCCCGCGGCTGCAGCACCGCCCGCGGCTGCAGCACCGCCCGCGGCTGCACCGCCCGCCACTGCCGCACGACCGCCCGCGCCGCCCGCAGCCGCGCCGCCCGCGCTTCCTCCCGCTACGCCGCCCGCCGCGCCCACGGCGTCCGCCCCGCCGCCCGCGAGCAGCGCGTTGCCCGCGCTCCCGAGCGCTCCTTCGCCCCAAGCCCCGCAGCTCCCCGCGCCGTCCCCGGCTCCGGGCTTACCCTCGATGCTCGCGCCCATCCAACCGCCGCCGCCGCCGCCGCTGCCCACGGGCTTCGATCCCTGCGCCGGTCAACCGCCGATCGACAAGCTCTACAGTGGTCTATTGCGCAACGCGCGCTGCGACCAAGAACGCTTTCTCACGATGGCGGGCATCGCCAAACAGCTCGGCGTCGAGTGCCAATATTGCCACGTCGCTTCGGCCCAGGACCCTTCGAAGCTCGACTACGTGACCATGACGCCGCGCAAAGAAATTGCGAACTGGATGGGCACCCAGCTCATGGGCGCCATCAAGCTCGCCGACGGCGGCGAGGCCACCTGCAGCAGTTGCCACGTCGACGCCAAGTCCAAGCCCGCGGCGAAGTTCCTCGGCGAGCCCAGAAACCTGCCGCGCACCCACGAGTGGATGGCGATGATCATGGTCAACCGCTTCCAAACGCGGGGCGGTGACCGGCTCCGTTGCAAGAGCTGCCACGGCGCCAACTACGGTCAGCCCACGTTCCTGCAGACGGTCATCCTCAAGAGCGACCAGCTCCCGCGTTGATCACGCGCTCGACGATCGCCGCGAGCTGCTCGGCCGCGCGCGTCGAGCTCAGCGCCTCGGGCGGCGGCTCGGGGTAGGGGAGGCGTCGCTCCGCCTCGAATATCGCGTAGCGCCGCGCGATCACCGCGAAAGCGCCCTCGATATCTCCCGGGCGTACGCGCGCGAAGAGATCGCGCCCTTCGAACAGCTCGTCGAGCTCCTCGTTGTCCGACAGCGCCAACACCGGCATCCCGCTCGCGGCGTAGTCGTAGGTCTTGGCCGAGATGCGCATTTGGAAGACGTCGGTATTGGCCACGACGAGCAGGTGCGCGCTGCGCAAGACGCCGAGGGCGTCCGCCTGATCGACGCGCCCTTGGCTGCGAAAAAAGGCGTCGAGGCCAAGGGCGCCAATCACGCGCCGCTCGTGCTCGCCCATCGACCCCACCTGCACGAGCTCGATATCGTTTGAGCTCAAACCTTTTGCGTCCACGAAGCGGCGGAGGGCCCCGGCGATGTCGTCGAGGGGCGTGTCCGCGCGCAGCGTCCCGAAGTGGAGCAACCGAAACCGCGAAGGCGGCGACACCGCGGCCGGACGATACAAATCGAGGTCGAAGCAATTTCGGATGACCGAGCTCTTGGTAACCAGGAACGGGTATTGGGCTCGGTAGGCGGCGGCGGTCTTGTCGGTGTTGAGCACCACGTGCGCGGCCCGCCTCATCCAGCTCGCCTCCGCCCGGCGGATCACGAACGCGCGCGCCCGGACATCGAGGCCCTCGGCGTCCGCGCGGGCGCCCGTCTCGTGCAGGGCGAAGGGGTCCCGAAAATCGAGCACCACCGGCAGCGACAACCGCTTTCCAATGGCCAGCGCCACGGGCGCCGCCGAGAAGGGCCCGAGCGTGGCGAACACCGCCTTGGCATCGTGTCGGCGCGCCAGGTCGAGGCCCCGGAGGTAGGCGTTCGGGCCGTGGACGGCGTAGCGGTCGACGAGCCCGTGGAAAGGATCGAGGCCCTTGGTCGGCCCCCCCTTTGGCGCGCTCCGTTGGGCTCCCGCCAGCGCGGCCCGCGCGCGGAGCAGGGCGGGGCTCAGGTAGGCGTCGACCAGCTCGACGTCCTCGGGGATGGCCGCCAAGAGCGCCTCGTCCCGAGCGTCGTTCGGAAATGTGCCACACATTACCACGGGACGCAGCCCAAACTGGGGCAGACGCCGGGCGAGCTTCACCGCCCGATACGCCCCCACGGCCGCCTGAGGGGCAAAATAGGGCGCCACAAAAAGGAGGCTTTTCAAAGGTTTTCGCTCTTCTTCATGCAAAGAGTACCAATCCGCTATTGCGCGTTGGCCCCCTCGTGAGCTACATACTTCGTGAGCGCCTGCGGACGGTTCCCCCCCCACCGTCGCCAGGCGCTCTTTTCATTCCATGGGGCCATGTCCATCGCTTTTGGGCTGTCGTTCGCGCCAATGCCTGAAGGGTCGGGTGAGGAAATTCACAAACCCGCGGCGCCTTCCGAGGGGTACCCTACAGCAGCGCCCGGGTGTTGGCACGGGGTCGCGGCGCCCGGCAACCCCGACGCCTTGTCTTGGGGGAACGGCCGGCGCCGCAATCCTTGGAAAATCGCCGATTTTTCGCAGTTCGTGAGATACTGCCGTGATGCGGTCGTTTCGCACCTCGGCGGCCCTCTTGGCGCTGCCCCCCGCGCTCTTTGCGCTCACCCTGATTGCCGCTGAAAACACCGCAAACGCGGGCACCTCGCTGGCCGTCCCCTGCGACGACGACGCAGTATCCTGCGCCCGGGCTCCCATCGCCTACGCGTTCAAAGACTCGCTGCCCATCGAGTGGGGCTTCGATACCGGCTGGATCCCAGCCGGATCGCCCCTTCAGGTGCACCTGATGGCGGGCCTCTACGCCAACACGAGCATCTCGCTCTCGGGCGATTTCGTCACCGATTGGCCCGAGGCCTTTTTGCTCACGGCGCCGGGCAAAGAAAACGGCGCCCGCCTGCAGTTTCACTACGGCCTCGAAGTGGTCGCCGAGGCCCTCGTCTCCATTTCGGTGTTCGGCCAAAATTTCTCGTGGACGGGCCCCATTCCCTATGTGCCACAGGTCGATTTTCAGGTCGAAGCCGATGAGAACTTCGATTCGTGGGCTTTTGCGCCCGGGCACGCGACCTCCGCCTCGTCCATGGTGCAAAAGCTCGCGCAAGTCAGCGTCGGCAACATCATTGGTGGCTCGATTCCAGGCATCGACGGCGGGTTTGAGCTCGACGCACAGGTGGACCTCACGGCCACGTACATCACGGACCGCATCGTGATTCGCACGACGGACGGCGTCGAGGTGCCGGGCGGAGCCCTGGTGCAGGCCGACGGGCAATCCACGACACCCGCCATCGGCGGCCCCAGCATCGACCTCGACGTCAACCCCGAGGGCCACGTCGACTACGACGGCACGCTCCACCTCATCCCCGCGTTTTACGTGTCTTTGCTCGGTCAAAACTGGAACATCCCGGTGGCCGACGTGCCCATCCCGTTCTCCACGGCGCAGGACTGGATTTTCGAGCCCGTGCGCGTCCATGTGCCTTTGCCCGACGTGCTGGTGCCCCCCACCGAAATCGATTTCGGCGAGGTCCTCGTCGGGGACGAGCTCGCACGCGCCTTCGACGTCGAGAACAACGGAGAGGCCACCGGGTATGCCTTCGTGATGGTCGACGATCCAAGTGTCTTTTCGCTCGACGAGCCTGTCCTGACCCTCGATCCAGGGACGGGCCTGACATCGCTCGTGCGCTTTGCTCCGACGCAAGGCGGCCATTTCGAGGCCACGGTCACCGTGGCGTCCAACGACCCGGACACGCCCTCGACCCTGTTCAAGATTCGCGGCGATGGTGTCCCGCTCTCGACCGAGCTCGTGGACGCTCCCGAAGAGCTCTCGCAAGATGGCAGTTGCGCGTGTGAGGTCGTTGGAACACAAAAGAGCGGCACCGACATCGCGGGCCTCACGTTTTTAGCGCTTTTTGCGCTCGGAGCGCGGCGGCGAGGTCGCGCGATCTAGCCAGTCCGAGCTCACGCGATCGCGGGGGTGGGTATGCGCATTTGGTGCCTACTCAAGCCCACGTCCGCGCGATTGCCTGACGCTCCCCGTCTGCGAACATGGTCGTCGAACATCGATGTGGGTCTCAGGCCCATCTCGAGCCGTGCCGAAAGAAGGAGCGCAAGACGTGGACGATCCTAGTATTTCAGATGTCATCATTATTGGCGGCGGGCCCGCTGGCTCCACGGTGGCAACGCTGCTTGCTCGTGAGGGTTTCTCCGTCCAGGTCTTGGAGCGCGCCAAATTCCCCCGCGAGCACGTGGGCGAATCGCTCCTCCCGTATTGCTATCCCATCCTGAAGGATCTCGGCGTCTACGAAGAGATGGCCGCCCGCTTCGTACGCAAGCCGGGCGTTCGCTTCATCGATGTGGACGGCGAGACCTATACGACATGGTGCTTCAATCATGTGCTGAAAGACGAGAGCTACCTCTCGTTTCACGTGCTGCGCGCCGAGTTCGACGAGCTCTTGCTCAACAACGCCGTGAAGAACGGAGCGTCCGCGCGCCAGGCCATCCGCGTGGAAGACGTGGAGACGGGCGGCGCCGACGGCGTGGTCGTGCGGGCGCGCAACGAGCAGGGCGAGCTCGAGACGTTCCGTGGCCGCTTCCTCGTCGATGCCAGCGGTCGCGACACCTTCATGGCCAATCGGCTCAAGCTCAAGAAGGCCCACAGGCACCTCGACCGAACGGCCCTGTCGAGCCACTGGCAAGGTGTCGGCTATTCGGGCGGGCTCGCAGAGGGCCTGTTGCAGATTGTCTATCTGGGCGGCGAAAAGCAGGGTTGGATTTGGGTCATCCCCGTCGGCACCGACCGCGTCAGCATCGGTGTCGTGTTGAACCACAGCTATATCGCCGAGCAAAAGGCCGCTTTGACCGACGCCGGCCAGGACGACTGGAAGATGGCACTCTACCACCAAGAGCTGCAATCATCCCCCTTCGTGCGCGAGATCCTCGAGGGCGCTCAGCGGGTCATGCCGTTGATGTTCAATGGCGACTACTCGTACACCGTGGAGAAGAAGTACGGCGACGACTTTGCCATGGTGGGTGACGCGGCGACCTTCATCGACCCCATCTTCGCGAGCGGTATCTACCTCTGCATGAACAGCGCGAAGATGCTCGCCAAGAGCGTCGCCTCGCGGCTCAAGGGCACGAAAGAAGAGGCCGACGCGTCGTTTACGAACACCTACGAGACCATCAATGGTGCGTACACGCTCGTCGACAAGGCGATTCGGATGTTTTACAACCCGGCCGCTGTCAACTTCGCGCAAATGGGCTCCATACAGGGGGACGCCCACCAACACATCTCCAACATCATGGCTGTTGGTCATTACCTCTTGGCGGGCGACTTCTTCGAGAATCACAAGAAGTACTTCGAGTTTCTCGACCTATTTCAAGATCCGAAGTTCGCCGGCCGCTACAAGACGTACGTGCTCGATCGGGCCGAGTACAGGTCCGTGAGCTGCGGCGTCGACAAGTTCGACGTCTTCAACGAGATGATGGCCGACCACGAGGCCCGGAGGGCTCGGGACCTCGAAAAGATGGCCATGATGATGGAGAAAGACGGGCCCCACGCCAAGCCGCATTGAGCGACCTTGCGGCAGCGGAGCGCGGGTAGGGCAGGGGCCCGCCTCCGAGCCGACCCCATAGAACAAAAGCAAAAACGCCGCGGTTGGGAGACCAACCTCGGCGTTCGTGTTTTTGGAGGTGCGTTGCGTTTAGCGGGGTGGACGGGACTCGAACCCGCGGCCTCCGGCGTGACAGGCCGGCGTTAT
>CAYLJT010000314.1:0-9320 GCA_964383995.1 uncultured Polyangiaceae bacterium | reverse complement strand
CGACAGCTCGGACATCGCCAACCTCTGGCGCGAAGCCCGCAAGCTGCGCGTCCAGCTCGGCGACGACACCCTGCGCAGCATCGCCAAGCCCCGCTAGCCCCGCTGGCGGCTCACGTGGGCCGAACCGCTGCGCGAGCGATCGCGCGGAGCAGTCCGACGTGGGCGCAGGCGCCGAAGCGGGGCTCGACGGCGATGCGTGGCGCGCTGGATCTTCTTTCGACCGTCGAGATCGGCCGTGGTCGTGTCCGGCGCGACCCCCCGAAAAGCCTTGTTTTCAAGGAGTTTTGGCGTTTTGGTGCGGGCCGCCGAGGGCCATGCCAGTCGTTGCTGCTCAAATGGGTCTTTCGTTCGGCGAAGCTCCTCGGATAAGCTCGACGCATGCCTCGTTTACCCGATGCGTTCGACGTCCTGAACGAAGAGCAGCGGGGGGCCCTCATGCACGACATGGCCAAGGCCGTCTTTGGCAAGACCATGGGCGACAAAATCTGGCGCTCCCTCGAGCCCGCCCACAAGAACCGCTTGCGGCAGCTGGGCGACGCTCGCGTGCCCCGCGAAAACTACTGGAAGGGCCGCTGGCGCATCTACGAGATGCCCTGAGGCGACGAGCCGATGACGACGCCTTTGGACGACGGGGAGATGGTAGGTGGCGAGGTCGACGGCGCCTCCTGGGTGGCGTGGGTCGTCAAGCGCACGTTCCGTGTGGAAAACGGGGTCCTGGAGCTTGCCCCTTTGGGCGACCAGGAAGATCTCTTCGAAGGCGAAATTCTCTACGACAACGAGCGTCCTGCTCCCCGGGTCTCCCCTCCGGTCGTGGTGGGTGACCTGTTCGCGTTTCGAAAAAAGACCGACGTCGTTGTGCAGGCGTTTGCCTACCCATCCCGCCCCAACACCAGCCAAATGACGGTAGGGCTGCGTTTTGGCAGCCATCGGCGCAGCATCGTGGTGTTCGGCGATCGCCTGGGCGAGCTCGACCGCTTTGGGCGTGCTCGCTTCTCCGAGCCTGGGCCCATCGACGTGGTGCCCCTCCGTTACGACTTCGCCTACGGCGGCGTGGACGTGGTCGCTCTGCGCCAGGAGGGTGACGAGGCCCAGTTCCTGGTCGAGAAGATGCGCCCCGAGCTCGGCGCCCTCCCCAACACCGCCTACCACTACCCACGAAATCCAACCGGCATGGGTTACGTCATGGATCTGGAAAACAGCTTCCTGGGCTTCCCCGTACCGCACCTGGAATACCCCTTCGACCCGTTGAGCCCCGAGCGGATGGTGGTCGACGGGCCCGAGCATTGGCTCAAGGGGCCCCTGCCTGCCTGTTGGGACTGGCAGTCGGCCGGTTGGTTCCCACGCCTATCTTACCTCGGGCTAGGCCCCCCGCCGCACCCCGACGACGGCATCCCCGAGGAGGTCAAACGCGGCTACGCGCCGGCCGATATCTTCGACATCGAGGCCGTGCATCACGCTCCGAACGCGCCCCTCCGCCCCGAGTTCGCCCAGTGCGCGTCGCCGGGCATGAGTGTCTCGGACATCGGGCCCGGCACATCGTTCGAGCTTACCTCCGTCCACCCCACCGAGCCGACCTTCGCCTTCCGTCTACCCAACGAGGAGCCGCGGGTCCTGTTGCACACCTCCACAACGAGCACGCTCGAGCTCGTGCCCCACCTGTCTTCGGTCACCGTCCGCCCCGTTCCGGGCGAGGTGGTCGTCGTGTGGAGCGCTCGCGCGCCGCTCCCGTTGCTTCTGACCATGGAGCAGGCGGCCGACGCGCGCCGCACGGTCACCTGGCGTCGTGCCTCCGAGGAGCGCTCATGAGCAGCTACACCTCCACCGAGTGGAATTTTTTCTTCGGGTTCTCGCTGCACGACGCCATCGTCTTGACGGCGGTACCGCCGCTCCCGGTGAAGTTTTGGCCGCACCTGAGCCTGGGCATCTCCAGCGGGACCCACCTGTTTTCCATGTGGACGCAGCAAAAGGGCGCCGAAATCCTGATGGATGGGCAGCATTTGTTGGGCCGCTCCAGCGACGCTTTCCCCATCGTCTTGCACATGGACATGGCCCAGCTCTATAACCCCGTGTTGCCCTGGAACATCGTCTTTGGCAGCTCCAACTCGGTGTGGGGCACGGGCGACGTCACCATCGCCACCTACAGCCCGATTTTTGGCAGCGCCAAGAGCGATCTCGGGTGCTCACCGTTCTCCAACCAGGGGGTGACGGTCAACCTTTCTTGCAACAACCCGGTCAGCTTCGTCCTCGATTTCACGGTCATGTGGGGCACCCTGCGCTGCGGCTTCACCACCGCCGATTTTCTCGCCTGCCTGATCGACATCGCCCTCGAAATTGTGATGGATGTGGTGTCGAAGTACGGCTTCAAGATCCTCGGCAAGCTCGGGAAGGCCGGCAAGGCAGGCTTCAAGAAGGCCGCCGCCAAGACGAGCAGCTACATGGCCGAACGGGCCGCGAAGAAGGTCGCCAAAGAGGCCGCCGCCGAGCTCGCCAAGAAAGCCGCGAAGGAGGCTGGCGAAGAGGTGGCGGAGACCTTCGCCTCCAAGCTTGGGCGCACCCTCTCCGAGGGTTTCCAGAGCTGCATCTCCAAGCTGCGCAAGCCCGTCGCCGCGAACGTCGACGAGGTCGCCCAACCTTCCTTGCTCTCCAGGGCCTGGACGTCAGTCAAGGAGGGCACGACAGAGCTCATCGAAGGGGTCACCGATAGCGTCACCTGGAAGCAGATCATGAGCGTGCCGGCCGTGAAGAAGGCCGCGGAGCAGCGATATTTGCTGAACCGTCAGTTCTTCCGCTACATCGTCGTGGCCAAGGGCTTCAAGTACGCGAAGAAGGCCGTGAACATGGGCATCGACCTGAGCAACGTCGGCACCGACCAAGACCAGGATCAGGCCTCGGCGAACTACCAGTTCTTCTTCTGGAAACTGGGAGCTCGCGACGACATCTACGGCGATGAGGAGGGAGAAAGCACCTCGGGCTCCGCGGGCTCCCTCACCAGCACGCGCTTCGATTGGGTCGACGACGACGCCCAAACCAGCGCACGCACAGCGCGGTTCGATTGGGTCGGCGACGACGACGACGAGACGTCCACCGTCGACGACCGCTTCGACTGGGCCGACGCCTTGATGGCGGAGGACGAGGCTACGGCGTAGGCGGTGGGCTCGACGCACCCTCGCGCAGCACGGCGCGGCGGCGCTCGCGGGGCACGAGGGTGTACTCGAACACGCAGCGCAGCGAGAAGAACACGACGCCCGCGCCCGCGATGATGCCTATCTGGTCGAGGTGGAGCGGGGCTTCGTAGTGGCGCTCTTCCAGATCGACGGCCACGTGGTAGGCAAGGTCGGGCAGCTTGAACCACAGGTCCTCGCCCGCGAGGCCGTGCGAAAGACGCACCAGATCCCCAGGTTGGGGGGCGTTCTCGGGGTGGATGACCATGTTGGGCTGGGCGGCGTTGAGCACCAGGGGTAGCATGTCCGCCGGGGTCAGCAGGGCCTCGCGATCGTGCTTCGCGCGCTCGCGAAATTCAGGTCGGATCGACTCCAGCGCGCGGAGGCTGCCGTTCATCGGATAATACCCGAGGCCCACCGGGATGGGCCGATCCATGGCGCCTTCGATCAAGGCATCCGGGTCTTCGATGTTGGGTAGGGCCTGGCCGAGGGCGCTCTCGTTGTCCAGGTAGAAGCCCTTGCCGTCGGTGTTGGGCGGGTAGCCCAGGCGGTAGTCATCGACTTGCTCCGTCGCCCCGCCGAAGGCTCGCGCGTAGCTGAGCTCCATGGCCACGAAGGGTTTGGGCTCGGTCGCGACGAGCTTACCCTTCGCGCCCAACGTCCAGGCCCTATCACCGAAGATGGCGTAGCGCCGACGGAACAGCCGACCTACCTCCACCTCGACATCGAGCCGAGCGCGCGCCTCGCCGCCGGGCTGGCGCACCACGCCCCCGATCAGCACGTCGATTCCGCCTGTATAGAACGGCTTTTCGTTCGGGATCGCGCCGAGCACAGAAGGTGTGGGCTCGAGCGGAATGGGCCAGGCGTCGTCGCCCGTGCGCGGGGTCAGGTTGCCGTTCTTGTCGACCGTGAACGTGGGCCGCGCGATGACACACCCGAGCATGGTGTCGTCCGCCGTGGGAGAGCCCGTGCGCAGCAGGCGGGCCGGGATGTTGGCTTCGTTTTCCAGCTTCATGGTCAGCAGTTGAGCTTGATGGTGCCGTCGGTCAACGTCTCTTTGGCGTCGCCGTTGGTGATGGTGACCTTGCCAGCCTCCAGGGTAAGCTTGGTGCTGTCGCCGCCCGTGGCCGACGCCACTTCCAGGATGATCGAGGTGTAGGCGCGCAGGTGGATGGTGTCATCGCCCGAGACGTACACCGAGGGGCCGCCGAGCTTCAGCGCTGTCTCGGACTCGATCTGCAGCTCGTCACTGGCGTCGATGGCGGCCTTGCCGGTGATGCTGAGCAGCAAGCCGGTGAGGGTCGCCTGCGTTTCGCCGTGGATGGTGGGTTGCAGTGTGCCCTCCACCGTGAGGCTTTGGTTGCCGCTGACGCTCACCGACTGGTCGCCGGTCACTTGGCGCTGCTCGTCGCCGTTGATGGTGACGGAGTACAGGTTCGGGCTGGCCGACGCGTCGGTGGCGTCGACCGCCGTGCCCACCACCAAGGTGAAGTCGCCCGCGACGGTCTCCTGGTGGTCTCCGCCCACGGCCTCGGCGTTGTCGCTGCCCACCGTGGTGGTGCGGGTGAGCACCGTGCTTTCCACCAGCGCTCCGCCCACGCTGACCGCCCGCGCGCCGCCCACCGTGATGGCCTGCGCGACACCCACGGTGACCGTGTCGTCGACGGTGACGGTGGTCGTGGAGGAGCCACCCACGCTGACGCTGCGCGAGCCGCCGACGGTGACCGTGTCGTCGACGCCGACCGTGCGCGTCGCGTTGTTGAGCACCTCCACGTTCAGGTCGCGCTCCGCGCGCAGATACACCTCTTCGGAGCCGGCGGCGTCCTCGAAGGTCAGCTCGTTGTAGCCTTGACTGTCGGGGGAAGATTTGGTGACGAGGGCCGTCTTGGTTTGGTTGTCGGGCAGGGTGTATGGTGTCTGGGTCAGCTCGGTGTGCACATAGCCCGTGATCACCGGGCGATCGGGATCACCCCCCAAAAATTCCACCAGCGCGTAGCTGCCTACCCGCGGCACGACCATGCTTCCCCACAGCGCTCCGGCCATGGTTTGGGCGGTGTGCACCCACAGCGCTGAGGTAAGATCGCTGGACGCCGTGCGGTCCCACAAGAGCTTGACCTGGACGCGGCCGAGGCTGTCGACGTAGAGCTCGGTGTCGGTCGGGCCTACGATCAAAGCCGGTTGCGGGCCCTGGATGCGCGGGCGCGGCGTGGTCTTGAGCGGTCGTGGCACGGAGCCCGAGGCCGCCGCGGTGAAGCTTGCCAGGTAGTAGGGGCCGCCGTTCTCGGAGGCGCTGTAGCGATGCTCGACGGCGGTCAGCAGCCAACTGGTGTTGAGGTCGCTCTTGGGGTGCCCGCTGATGCTGAAGCTGAGCCCCGGGCTGAGCCGCACGCAGCGCGCCGTGCCTTGGATGACCGAGCGCGTGACTTGGTAGGCTTCGAGGCGACGGGAGGCCGCGCAACTGTCGGGGTAGGCGTAGACCTCGACGTTGGTGTCTTGGCTGCTCGACGCGGTGTCTTCGGTAAGCTGCGTGGGGGTGTACAGCTCGACGCTGCGCAACGACACCTTGCCAGGACGAATGCGACTGCTCTGCAGCAAGGACAGCACATGTTCGTTGCTGGAGGTGATCAGCGCCGAGGTGTCGTAGACGAGCTCGTCGCTGTCGCCGATGGGCATGTAGGCGGCGCCATGGTCGGCGATGACCAGCGTGGTCGCCGCCTCCTCGTGACGGAAGAAGTAGTAGATGCCTTCGTCTTCCATGAGGCGCGACAAGAACGCCCAGGGCGACTCGTCGTACTGCGTTGCGATGCTGCGGCTCGTGTAGCTGCCAAGCAGGGACTTCTCGACGTTCGTTATCGACCATTCGGCGAGCAGCGTGTCGAGGATGTCTGTCACCGTGCAGTCGCGGAAGATGCGCCGCGCACTGCCCTGCGAAAGGGGCCACACCTCGGGCACGATCTTGAGCGTGTAGCTGCTCCAGGTGTCGGTCGCCGCGGTGAGCGTGATCTCGGACAAAATGCCATGAAGATAACGTGGCGCGTCGTCGTAGGTCAGGTCGAGCAGGGCGGCGTTGCCGACCAGGGCGTCCGCGTCGAAGTCGTCGCTGGTCGTGAGATCGACGCTGATTTCGAACAGTTTGTTGACCGTTTCGCTGGCCTTGACCGCGACGATGGTCAGGGAGGCCGTGCAGTCGCTAATCGAAATGTCAACGCTAAACGTGCTGGTAGTCATGGCGTGGTAGCTCCGACGGACGCTTCGTGGTCGGTTCTTGAGTAAGATTACGTGTTGAGTCGAATACGCTCACCGAGGAGGATCACGTCGTCGTTGGCCTCCACCTTGACGTTGCCCCGCTCGGCCTGGATGTTCACCGCGTCGCCCCGCAGGGAGACGTCTTGGGTTGCCGTCATGGTGACACCTTCCTGGGCGTGGGCCTCGATGTTTTGGGCCGCCAAACGCAGGGTCTTCGTGGCCTGAAGCTCGACGTCGGCCCCCGAGAAACGCAGCAGCGGGCCGCGTTCAGTGAAGCGCACCTCGAGCTCGACGACGCCCGACGCCGCGCGCACGGTGAGCCTGTCCTCCTCCCCGGCGGAGTGCACCTCGACCGAGCGCCCGGTGGGCGTCGTGAGCCGGGCGGGTGCGGCCGCGGCGCTCTCGGCGAGCACCTGGAAGAGCAGTGCGTCCGCGCTCTCGGGCGCGGTTTTTCCCTGGTTTTCGACGAGGCTCTGCGCCAGTTTGTCCGCGACATCGCGGGTTTCGTCGGAAGGGGACCCGACGGGCCCCGGCGAGGTAGGTGCGGGTAGCGCCATGGATGTTTCGCGATCCTACCTTGACAGCCAACACCACCCGGCCACCTTTCGCAAGATCAAAAGGCATTCAGAACAGCATTGACGTCGAGCTCTGCTTTCGCGACGCTTGTTGTCGTGGGAAACAAAGACGCCAACGAGACCCTGCCGCTCGACTCCTCGGTAGCTCGGCACTTGGGCGGTCAAACGCTGCCTTTCCGAGACAAAGAGGCTCTTCCAGGCACCTTCGTCGTGCCGGGAGGCGCGGCTCCCGCGGCGGTTCACGCGCAGGCCTACCGTCGAGGAGGCGCTCGGCACCTCTCGGTCGTGGTCAAGGTCAGCTTGCGTGCCGGTCCGCGCGGCTTCGCGGGCGCGACCGTGGCCGAGCCCATCACCCTGAAAGATCTGACCGACAAGAATCGGCCGATGTCTCACGTGATCTCCCCGTCCGACTGGGCCCCCGAGAAGCCCCGTGTGGACGTGACGCTCCTCGGTCATGCCCACACGCCGGGCGGCGTGCCGCTCCGTCACGCTTCGGTTCGGTTTGCCCTCAAACAATCTGGAACGGTGGTGTTCGATCGATCCATCCAGGTGGTGGGCTCGCGCAAGGGGCCGAACGACGAGCCCGAGCCCTTCCAGCGGATGCCCCTCATCTACGAGCGCGCCCACGGCGGCAGCGGCACCCCCGCGAACCCCATCGGTTGCGCCACGGAAGAGGGTGAGATGGCCAATCTCCTCGACCCGACCAACGTGTGGCGTCCGGCGGGCTTTGGTCCCATCGCCGACGCCTGGCCTTCTCGCGCGCGGCGGCGAGGCACCCTGTCCCGGCGCGACCTCGACCTCCCGGAGCCGCAATTTCCCGCCGATTTCGACTGGGGCTACTTTCAGCACGCGCCCCCCGAGCAGCAGCTCGAGATGCTGGCCGCGGACGCCGTGCTGGGCTTCGGAGGCTTGCATCCCAGCGCGCCGCTGTTCGAGCTCGCCCTGCCTGGGCTCGACGCAAAGGCCTGTGTGTTCGGCGTCGCGGGGGCCTTCAGCGACGCGCCGACCGAGGTGTTGCTGCGCGCCGACACGCTCCACATCGACGCCGACAAATGGACCGCCGTGCTGGTCTACCGCGGTCAGATACCGATCGCCGATGGTGTAGCGCTGCAAAAGCTGGTGGTCGCCGCGGCCATCGGCACCACCCGCGCGCCGGCGGTCCTGCCCGGCGAGCGTCCTGCCGCGATCGCAAAGATCGCGGCCCCGACGCCGCCATCGAGCTACCCTACCGGCACCCTCGACATGTCCGACCGCCAGGCCCCGGGGAAGGCCGCCTTGCCATTTGGTGGCGCGCCCGAGCCTACCCTCGCGTTCAGCCCGCCCGACCTGTCCGGTACCCTGGCCTTGCCCGGCGAAACACCCTTCGCGTACCGAGGAGACGCCCCGGCGTGGCTGGGCACCTTGGCCGCTCCTCCAGCGCCCGCCGCGCCGCCTCCGCCCGAGCTGTTGGCGGCCCCAGCGCCCGAGGTCGTCGTCGAGCCTCCCCGGGAAGACGAAGAGCTTACCATCGAGCGCTACGCCACGGTGACCGCCCACCTCGAAGATCCGAACGCCGATCGCGGTGATGTTCTGGAGGCCCACCACCTGCATCCAGGCGCCCTCAAGAAGGCCGAAAAGCACTGGAAAAAGGAGCTGGAGCAAGAGCTCCGCAACGGTCGTCGCGTGCTGCGCGACATGTTCGATGACGCCTACGTCGCGGCCTGGGAAGAGGGGCACCCGGGGACCTTCGGAGCCCCCGAATTGGCAAGGGTCATCCAGGGCGAAAAGGCCGGGACATTGGCCGTCGTGCTGCGCGATTTGGGCCTCACACCGACGCTGGGCATGCGTCTTCGCCGCGTGCTCGGGCGCCGCGCCCGGTCCGATGAGGCCTTTGGTCAGGCCGTCGCCGAGGCCTCCGCGCGTCTCGGACGACGGTAAGAGCTACCCGCGCAACACCTCGCGGATGCGCGGGCGGGTCATGACCCAAAGCTCCAAGATCGGGAACAACAGGCCAAACAGCGCGCCCAGCGAGCCCCCCGCGATGCCTCCCCACAGGGCCGCCGTGCCGACCGGTCCCGCGCTGTCCGCGAAGTCGCCGAGCAGGGGCACCATGACGCCGAAGATGAGCCAACCATTGAGGGCCACCACGGCCAGGGAGAACGCCCCATGCGCAAAGCTGAGCGGCCGCGCGAAGGGGCGCTTTTTTTGGGTGACCGCGCCCACGCCGACGAGCGCCAGGGCGCTCACGAAGCCGAGCGCGGTTTGCAGCTTCATCCACATGCCAAGCTCACCGCTCCACAAAAGGGTATAGACCTCTTGGGCGCCAGGTCCCCCGAAGAGGCCTTGAAACAGCAACATG
>CAYLJT010000313.1:0-9325 GCA_964383995.1 uncultured Polyangiaceae bacterium | reverse complement strand
AGCACGGCGTTGTTGAGCTTGGTCTCGGACAAGTCGACGTCGACCAGGATGGCCCGCAAAAACGAGGCTCCGGAGAGATCGGCGGAGCTGAGGTCGGCGCCCGTGAGATCCCGATCGTCGAAGCGCATGCCCGCCAGCTGGGCCCCGCGCAGGCTCGCTCGTTTGAGCTCAAAACTTTGTAGATTTGCGCCGGAGAACGTGGCCCCTTCGAAGTTCGCCTCGCTGGTGGTGACGGCCTCGAAATGGCTTTGGCTGAGGTCCGCTTGCGACAGATCGGCCCGCGAAAAATCGACGCCGTTGAGGGATGCGCTGGCCAGGCGCGCGCCTACCAGGCTCGCGCCGCCCAAGCGTGCGCCGTCGAGCCGCGAGCCTGCGAACGAGGCCCCGTCGAGCGTCGCGCCCTCGAAGTTTGCGCCCGAAAGATCGGTCGACGTGAAGTCCGCACCGCCCAAGTTGGCCTTGGCAGCGAGCAGCCCGGGCAGCGCCAGGCCGGCGAAGCAGGCGCCCTCGGCGCTCGCCCCGCGCACATCGGCGGGCGCGCCAAACACCCGAAAATCAAAGCCTTCGGGCAACGTGGCGTCGCGCAAATCGGCGCCCGAAAACACGGCGCGCTCGAGGTTGCACGTGACGAGCGACACCTCGCGCAGGGAGGCGTCGCGCAGCGATACGGACCTGAGATCGGCGTCGTTCAACACCGCCTCGTCGAGGTTGGCCCCCGACAGATCGGCCCCCACCAGGCTGGCGTTGGGCAGCAAAATGCCGGTGAGCGTCGCGCCGAACAGCCGCGCGCCGTCGAGCTTCGCGCCGAGCGCGACGGCCCCCGTGAGGTTGGCTTCGATGAGCTTGGCACCGGCGAGGCGCGCCTCGGAGAGCACCACGCCGGCCAGGTTCGCCCCCGAAAAGATGTTGGTCGAGAGGCCCTCGATGTTCTCGGCGATGATGCCCGCGGCCGACGAGCCTTCGAAATCGGCGCCGGAAAAGTCCACATTTTCGAAGCGCGCGCCGGCGAAGATGCAGCTCTGAAACGACGCGTTGCGGGCCGAACAGCGGCGGAACGTGGCGCCACGAAAGCTGATGCGCTCGCCGCGAAAGCCGTCGAGCGACAGGTCCTCGAAGACCTCGTCGTCGAACGAAGCGCCCTTTTGAACGCGCTCTTCGAAGGTCGCGCGGGAGATGCTCACGGGCCGCCTTTCAGCTTGGTTTTCGTGATCAAGGCGAAGTCGAGCTGGGCGCCATCGAGCTTGGCCTTCCAGGTCTCGGCGCCGTGCAGGTTGGCGCTACGCAGGTCGGCGTGGGTCAGATCGGCGCGCTCCACCGTGGCCCCCATCAGGTTGGCCTTGAACAGCTCGGCGGCCGGCATTTTGGCCCGGCGCAGCACCGCTTGGCTGAGATCGGCGCCGGAGAATTTGGCGCGGCCCGCGCGCACGCGGACGAAGCTCGCGTCGGGCAGCTCGGCGCCCAAGAAGCTCGCCTCTTCGAGCAGCGCGCGCTCCCAAATCGAGCCCTTGGCGCGGGCCTTTTTGAAGGTCGAACGGGCCATTTTTGCGCCGTCCAGGCGGGCGTCCACGAGCTCGGCCTCCTCGAACGAGACCCCCTCGGCCTCCACGTCGTAGAACATGACGTCGTTGGCCTTGGCCCGGAAAAACGTGGCGTTTTGCAGCGTCGCGCGGGTGAAGTCGGCGCCGTTGAGCACGGCGTCGTCGAAGCGCGCGCCCGCGAGCTGGGCCCCGACGAACGACGCGCCGGGCGCCGAAGCCCCGGTGAAACGAGCCTTGTCGGCGCGCGCGCCGTCGAGCACCGCGGAGGGCAGACGGGCCCCGGAGAACACCGCGTCGACGGCGTTTGTCTCGGACAAATCGGCCTCGTCGAGGATCGCCGCTTCGAAGTTGGCGCCCGCGAGATCGGCCTCGCTGAGCAGGGCCGCGCTCAGGTTCGCGCCCGTAAAGAGCACGCCCGCCAGGCGCGCCGCGCGCAGATCGACGCCGATGAGCGAGCGCCCCGAGAGATCCAGGCCGGTCAGATCGCCGCCGTGCAAATCGAGGCCGTCGAGGGGCTCGCCGCGGGCCAAGTGCTCTTCGACGATGGCGCGAGCGCGGGGGAGCGCGGGAGCCGGCTCGGCGGGGGCCGAGACCGCCTCGATCATCGCGGCGATTTCCGCCTCGTCGACCCCCGCAGCACGGAGCGACGCGGCCATGGCCTGGGGATCGGCCCCGGCAGGCTCGGTGACCGGGCTCGGCTCGCTGCCGGCCACGCTGTTCAGCGCGTCGAGCTTGGCCTGTTGCTCCGCGATCAGCGCGTCGGCGGCCTCTTCTTCGGGGCTCTTCGGCTCCACTTCGTTCGCGGGCTCGGTCTCCGCCTCGGGGCTGTCTTCCACCTCTTCGAGCGGCACGAGCGCTATCTCGAAGCGCTTCTTGGCCTCTTCCACGCTGGAGCGCGGGCCCGAAAGGGGCTCGGCCATCACGAACAGCGCGGCGACCTCGGGGGCGTCGTCGTCGGCCACCTCGATGAGGCCCCGCCACACCAGGATCAGCTTTTCGTTGTCGACGTCGAAGACCGCGGTATCGAGGCGCAACAGCACCTCTTCGAAGGTCTCGCCGGCGTCTTTCGTGTGTTGCATGAAGGCCCGCGCCTGGAGGCCGGGCAGCGTGCCTGAGAGCCGCGGGTGACTGGCGCTCATGCCGGTCAGCTCAAAGGGCTCATCCCCAACCAAGTAGTCGACGCGTTGCCGCTCGGGCGCGCACTGGAAGAAGCTCCAGTCGAAGTCTTCGGCGAAATAGGGCCAACGCGTCTTGACCCACTTGGCGTCGTAGGTGCCAATCTTGGACCAACGCTCTTTCCAAAACGGCGAGAGCGCGCCAATGAGGGCCGGTTGCGGCTTGTCGGAAGGTGCCTTGATCAGGCGATCGGGGTCTTCGATGTTGGGCAGTCGCGGCACACCGTCGGCGCCGGCTGCGCCCTTGTAGCCGACCCCCGCCGGATTGGCATCCAAGCCCGGACCGCCAAAGGCCCGCTCGGCCACGAGCGGAATGCGCTCAAAGGGCCTGGGCGCCGTGGGCACCGCGGCGAGCAGCGATTTGTCCCACATGCGCTCGCCGAAGACTGCCAGTTTGCGCTGGATGCGATTTTTGTCTCGGCCAAACGACACCCGCACTTCAGCGGCCTTGGAGGCCCCGCCGGGGGCCACCGCGTGACCGAGGAACACCACGTCGGCGCGGGCCTTGAACACCGCCAGATCCGAGGGATAAATCAGGCTCTTTTCGAAGTCGTCGTCGCTGAAGACATCGCCCGTCGGGATGTCGGGCTCGTCGAGGGGCGTGGCCGGGCCGTCGGGCACCAAACGGAAGGTGCCTTTGACGACCACGGTGAGCGAGTCGCGCGGGGGGCGCACCTGAAAGGGCACCGCCACCGCGGCGAACGGCGACGTGTTGTAGACAGGCACGTTGTCGCCGACGCGCTCCGGGACGCCCGGCGGGCCCGCGTCAGCGCCAAGGGGCGAAGGCACGGTCGGCGGAGGCAAGCCGCCAGAAGCGGCCAACAGGGCGGGGTTGATGAAGCCCGTGCTGGTGTGCTCTTCGGGGATGAAGATGCGCGGCGCCTGCACCGGAGCACCGGGAGGAGCCCAGGGCGAGCCGGGGGGCGGCGCGGCGGGCGAGGCGGTGGTCGCTGGCGGCGCGGCCTCGAAGGGTAGACCGTGGGCAAGCCGCGCGTTTTCGGCCGGATCGAGGCCGAACGTGCGGTTCATTTCGTCGTCGTCGTCGTCCTCGTCGGGCTCGACGAAGGGCCCGTCGACGGTCGACGGGTCCCCCTGAAACGGCGTGGCTTCGTCGGAAAACGAAGGGCGAAACGGCGTGGGCTCGTCGACGACGGAGGCGCGGTAGGGGGTCGGCTCGTCGCTGAACGAGGGCCGAAATGGCGTGGCTTCGTCGAGGATGGCGGTGGGTCGTTCGACGTAGGCCGGGGTGTCCGCGGGCGGCTCGTTGGCAGGGACGAAGGGCAAAGAGGGCGCGGGCGCACCCCCTGGCAAGGTGGCCGGTTGCGCGCTGGAAAACGGCAGATCGCCGGTGGGCAGCACGACGAACCCGGTGCGCGTGGCTTCGTCGAGCGGGTGCGCGGGCGGGGGCGGTGGCCGAACCCGCGGTGCGTTGGGCGGAACGGCCGGCGGCGCCGAAGGATCGAAGGGCAGCACCGGCTGCTGTTGCGCGCGCTCCGTGTCGACGCGCGCCGTCATGCCCAGGGTGCGGACCTCCTCGCGCACGGCCTCGGCCGCGAAGACGACGGGGCGGCCCGGCAGCTCGATCCCCGCGTGGATGGCCAGGTGCGGGAGGTCTTCGTCTCGGACCGTGATGTTGTTGCGGAATACGACCGTCAAGGTCTGCTGGTCGGTGTCCACCGCGAGGGTGTCGGCAAACAGCGCCAAATCTTGCTGCGGAGCGCCGTCGCGGTAGACCCGGGCGCGGGGCGTAACGCCGGGCAGGCGCGTCCGTGCGACGGGCAACGTGGGGTGGAGACCGGACAGCACGATGGTCTCGTCGCCCTGCAAGAAGTCCATGCGTTGATCCGCAGGCGAGGCTTGAAAATAGCCCCAATCCACGCCGGGCGGGATGTCGAGCCGCAGGCCTTCCAGGGGGCCCGGCGGGGCCCCGCCGAGGGCCCGCGCGCGGGCCGGCCATGTCCGAGACAAAGGCCCCATGCCTGCCACGTGCGTGGGCGAGCGTGGCGAAAATATGCGCGGCTCCCCGCGCTCGGGGGGCACGCCAACGGGGTTTAGCTCGGGGTCGAAGCGCGCCAGCTCGTAGAGCAAAGGCGCGTGTTGGAAGGGCTTGAGCTCGCCGCGGCTGCCCCGCTCTCCGGCGACGATCACGGCCTTGTCGAAGATGAGATCGGTGCCGCGCAGCACAGCGAGCCGGGCCGTGAGGCTTGTTACCGGTCGCTGCGGCAGGGCATACGCGTGCCCCGCGAGCAGCACCTCGGCCTGCGCCAGATAGGGCGCCGTCTCCGAGCACATGCGCAGGCTGCGGCGAGGATCGTCGCGGAAGTAGACGTCACGCACCACGATGGGCGGCGGCGCCACGGCGCGCGCCTCGCCATCGGGCACGACGCCGAAGGTGGCCTTGACGACGACCGTGATGCGAAGCTCGTCGCCGACCCGCCAGGCGACCGCCGCGCACGCCGAAGGAGCGTCCCCGACAGAAACAAGCTCCACGGGCCAGATCGACGGAGGGGGCACGGCGAAGGCTCGTTACCACTGCAACCGCGGCGGAGGAATCGCGGCGATCACCCGTTCGGTGTCGCCCAGGCTCGCGCCGACCAGCGCGGCGATCGAACGCGGGTCCCCTTCCCCTGCGGAGAGCGCAGAAAGCGCCTCTTCGAGCGCGTCGGCGCGGACCGCGCGGGGCCCCAGGGGCACATAGCCAAGGGCCCAATAGGCCGCCTCCGCGATGTCGGCCCGGCGGGGCAGCGAGCGCGGTTCGGGAGCCAAGGGCACAGCCGGCGCCCCGCCCTCGAAAAACGCGCGCACGAGCGCGTGGCGGCGCCGCAAGGCCACGTCGTGGCTGAGGGCCTCCGCGCTCACCACCACCCGCCCGAGGCGCACCGTGAGCGCGGCGAGCAACGCCCGGTCGTCGGGCGTGAGCGCCACGATCGAGTCTTCGATGGGCCAGCGCGCGGTGGCCCCGAGCCCCTGTTCCACAGCGTACAAGACGCCCCGGCCGGCGGACGATAGGGCCCGCGTTTCGGCCCCGCGCAGGGGCGCGAGCAGCTCCGCCACGAGGTCCCTCGCCCAGGCCAGGAGGCGCCGCTGCACCCGCGCGCGGGCGCCCGCGCCAAGCTCGCCGAGGGCCGCGAGGCGCACGTCGGCGAGCAGCAGCGAGGGCCCGCGCGACAGCGCGCCGAGGGGCCTGGCTTCGAAGCTCACGCGCCCCGCTGCGTCGAGCGAGAACGCTTCGTGAGGTGCTTCGATAAGGCCCTCGACCCAGGCGTTTTCGCTGACCTCCGGCGCCCTCGGCTCGAGGTCGCGACGCAGGGCCGCCAGGGCCGCGAAGGGCCCCGCCGCGGCTATCGTTTGACCACCAACGATGGGCTTCGCCGACGGCTGCGAGGGTCGCGCGGACGGCACCCGATTCACACCCCCGCGGCGCTCGACGAAGCGCATCACGAGCCGCTCGTGCAAGGCGTCGCTCAAGCGGTCTTCCACGGCCCGCGTGCGTTCTTGCCAGCCTTCGGGATCGCGCACCCAAGCCGGCTGGTTGGCCACATAGGTGAACGTTCGCACATTGGCGATGCGATCGATGAGCGTGTCGATGTCGCCCGAGGGGTCGTCGATCTCGGCGATGCGGGCGGCGAGCCACTCGGGCAGGACCTCGGCGCGCGGGCCCGAGAGCTGGAAGAAGAGCTCGGCCAGCGTGGCCACGTGGGACTCGAACAGCAGCTTGCGGTAGTCGGGCACGCGGCACACATCCCAGAGCAGCGCCACGGTCTCCTTCGCGGTCGCGCGGCGGCGCACCTCCTCGAAGCCCGAAAGGCGGCCGAGGGCCTGGGCGTCTTCCGCGTCGTCGACCAGGATGAGCCGACCCCGTCGGGGCCGCGCGCGGAGCGACGCGATAAGCGCGTCGAGGGAGGAAAAATCGAGCTCGGAGCTGCGCCAAAACACGCGGCGAATGGCGTCGAAGCGGTGGTTCTCGACGGCGTCGCTGACGGCCTGCGGCAGGCTCAAGGGCAGCACGGTGCCGAAACTGCCGTCTCGGACATGGCGCCCGGCTCGCCCTGCAATTTGCGCAATTTCGGCGAGGTCGAGGTCCCTTTGCTCCTTGCCATCGAACTTGCGCAAAGCCGAGAACGCCACGTGCGCCACGTCGAGGTTGAGCCCCATGCCGATGGCATCGGTGGCCACCAGGTAGTCGACCTCGCCCGCTTGAAACATGGCCACCTGCGCGTTGCGCGTGCGCGGCGAGAGGGCCCCGAGCACCACCGCGGCGCCGCCCTTCTTGGCCCGCAAACGCTCGGCGATTTCGTACACCTGGGTCATTGAAAAGGCGACCACCGCCGAGCGCGGCGGCAGACGCGAGAGCTTGTGCGAGCCCGCCGAGGTCAAGCGCGAGAGCCGCGGGTGGGACACGATCTTGGCGTGGGGCGCGAGCTCCGCGAAGATCGGGCGCATGGTGTCGGCCCCCAGAAACCACGTCTCTTTGCGGCCCCGCGCGTGGAGCAAGCGATCGGTGAACACGTGGCCGCGCTGCTCGTGCGCGGCGAGCTGCACCTCGTCGATGGCCACGAAGTCCACCTCCTTCGAGATGGGCATCGCCTCCACCGTGCACACCCAATAATCGGGGCGCTTCGGCACACGCTTCTCTTCGCCCGTGACCAGCGCCACCCGCCCCTCCCCCACTTGGGCCGTGACGCGATCGTAGACTTCGCGCGCCAAAAGCCGCAAAGGCAAGCCGATCATGCCCGAGTCGTGATCCAGCATGCGCAGGATCGCGCGGTGGGTTTTGCCGGTGTTGGTGGGACCCAAGACGGCGGTGACCTGGGAGGCGTCGACCATGCGCGTGCCTACTCCAAGGCCCACTTGCGACGCGCAACGAGCGCCGCCGCAGCAACCAACCAGGCCCCGATCGCAGCCGAAGACGGCGGTGTGGGCACGAGGCGACAACCGCAGCCCGGCTCCGTATCCAGGCAATCGCAGCTCTCACAGCCCGACGGCAGAAGGTTCACTTGCGTCTCGTCGCGCAGCCAACACAAGGACGGGTAAGCGGCCCCATAGAAGCTCTCCGAGCCGCACTCGCCGCGCGACAAAACCCCGACCAAACGCAGCTCGCCGTCGTAGGCGGCGAGGGCCGGTCCGCCCGAGTCGCCCTGGCACGTGCTCTCGCCGCTGCCCCCCGCGAGCAGCTCCAAGCCAGTGTCGGAGAGCTGCGTGATCGTCGTGTCGACGAAGCGCTTTTGCCCCGCGCCACGGTAGGGATCGGAGGCAGGCGCGTCGTCGCTCTCGCCGTAGCCAACCAGGGTCACAGGGTGCTCTTCCTGCATCACCGTGTCCCAGACATCTTGCTCCACGATGGGCCGTGGATAGGGGCCGTCGACGGCCAAGTCGTCGGCCAGCTCGACGAAGCCGTAGTCGTTCACGTCCTCCACGCAGCTCGCGCAAAACGACGGATGGATGCCCGCGCGCAGGGCCGCGAGCTTGCGTCCTTGGAGCACCAACGTTCCGTAATACACGTCGGGCAGCTCGCCCTCGGGCAGATCGCTGAGGCAGTGCGCGGCGGTGAGCACGATGCGCGGCGCCACCAGCGTGCCCGTGCACAGCGCGCCGTTGGAGCCGACGAGGGCCACGACCGTGTCGAAGGCGCCCGGGTCGACCAGGCTGCCGCCGTAGATTTGCGGCGTGACGGCGGGCGGCTGCTCGGCCCGCGCGGAGGCCGAAACGCCGAGCGCGAGGCACAAAACCGCTGCGAACCAAGCCCGAGCCTTCACGGCGTGACCCTATCACGCCTCTCGCCGTAGGGCGGCCATGCGCCCCACCGCCTCGTCGATGCTGCGCTCGTCGAGGCCCGCAAAGCCAAGCCGCAAGAAGGGCCTAGGACGGCCATCGAAGGTGAAGCGCTTGGCGGTTTGCAACCACACGCCGCGCGCCTCGCAGCGGGCCGCCCAGGGCTCGACCGAAAGGCCGTGCACCTCGGCCCAAATGGCCATGCCGCCGGACGGAACCTCGAACCTCAACGTCGAGCCCAAGTGCTTGGAAATGGCCGCGATCATCGCGTCGCGTCGGGCCTTGTACACCCGCCGCGCGCGCTTGCCGTGGCGCTCGATCTCCCCCTCTTCGAACAGCTCGGCGAGGGCCCGCTCGACCACGTGATCGCCCTGCCGATCGACGAACAGCCGCGCTTCGGCGAGCCTCTCGATCACGAGGCGCGGGGCCGCCACGAAGCCCACGCGCAGGCCCGGCGCGAGCATCTTCGAGAGCGTGCCGACGTAGAGCACGACGCCCGCCGGATCGGCGCTGGCGAGCGGCATGATCGGCCGCCCTTCGTAGTGAAATTCGTGATCGTAGTCGTCTTCGATCACGGCGATTTGCTGGGCGCGGGCGAGCGCCAAGAGGGCCATACGCCGCCCCGGGCTCATCACCACGGTGGTCGGGTAGTGGTGGTGGGGCGTGACATAGATCGCGCGCAAACGCCGATGTTTGACGAGGTTTTCGAGCTGTTCGACGATCATGCCGCGGCGGTCCACCTCGATCGGCACAAGCTCCACCCCCGGCTGCGAGAGCGCCCGCCACGCAGGACGGTAGCCGAGCGCCTCGACGGCCACCGCGTCCCCCGGCCGCAGCAGC
>CAYLJT010000312.1:0-9332 GCA_964383995.1 uncultured Polyangiaceae bacterium | reverse complement strand
TGATGTGATCGTAGCCCGGCGCGATGTCGGTCACGAGCGGCCCGAGCACATAGAAAGGAGCCTCGTCGCACAGCTCCATTTCCTTCTGCACGTTCATCGCGATCTGATCGAAGGGCACATGCCCCGGACCCTCGATCATCACCTGCACGTCCTTTTGCCAGGCCAGCCGCGTGAGCTCGCCGAGCGTCTTGAGCTCGGCAAATTGCGCCTCATCGCTCGCGTCGGCCAGGCAGCCGGGGCGCAGGCCATCGCCTGCGGAGATGGTCACGTCGTATTTTGCGCACACCTCCAGCACCTTGTCCCAGTGCGTAAAATAAGGGTTTTGCTTGTGGTGATCGAGCATCCACTGGGCCATCAAAGAGCCGCCCCGCGACACGATGCCGGTGATGCGGTTCTTCACGAGCGGGATGTGCTCGACCAAGAGCCCCGCGTGGATCGTGAAGTAATCGACGCCCTGCTTGGCTTGGTGCTCCAAGATGTCGATGAAGTCGCTCGCCGTCATGCGGCGAATGTCCTTCTGCTCCTTGAGCGCCTGGTACACGGGGACCGTGCCGATGGGCACGGGCGAGGCCGCGATGATCGCCTGCCGAATGCCGTCGATGTTGCCACCGGTCGACAGGTCCATCACGGTGTCGGCGCCGTATTTCAGCGAGTAGCGCAGCTTTTCGAGTTCGCCCTCGACCTCGCCGGTGACCGCGCTGTTGCCGATGTTCGCGTTGACCTTGCAACAAGCGGCGATGCCGATGGCCATCGGCTCGAGATTTTTGTGGTTGATGTTGGCGGGGATCACCATGCGCCCCCGGGCCACCTCGGACCGAACGAGCTCGGGGCTCAGGCGCTCACGCTCCGCAACGAACGTCATTTCTTCGGTGACGACGCCCTGCCGCGCAAAGAACATCTGCGATTGGTTCGGGCTCGACGCGCGCTTCGCTACCCACTCGGTCCTCGACATCCTGATCCTGTCCTTTCGCGCGGCGACGCGATGTGCGCGGCATCCGCCTGGCATCGGGCATAGGGCCCAAGGGCCCGCGACGCAAGCGGCCGAGATCCATCGTTTCACCTCCAAGATCTCGCCACGAGCTCGCCACAATATCCCCCCGAAATAGCCTCTCCCCCTCCCCGGCTTTGCAAAGGCCGACGGGCATCGTCAACCTCGGCCCCTTTCTCCGGGGTCCGGAGGTCCCATGAGCCCGATTTGGCGCATTGTAGGCATTGGATTCGCGTTTTTCATCACCTCGACCGCGTGGCTCGTCCTCGGCGGCGTAACCTCGCTTCGAAGCAGCCAGTCGCGCTCCGACCTGTCGGGCGACGTGGCGGAGCTTTGGGGCAGGCCCCAGACCCAGGCGGCACCGAGCCTCTCGTTTTCGTGGTTCGTCGAAAAGGATGTGGTCAATACAGAGACCGTCGACGGCGCCGTACGTACGTTCACTCAACGTGTGCAGTCGACGGAGACCAAGACCGTCTCCCCTTCTTCGACCGACGTAACAGCCGATTTGAAGCTCGATCGGCGGCTAAGGGGCCTTGTCTGGTATGCGCTGTACGACGTCGGCTTCGAGGGTTCGTACACCTATGTACACCGCGAGCGCGAGCGAGGCACGCTGACGATTCAACTGCCCTTCCCCGACGCACAGGCGGTTTATGATGGGTTTCACTTCGTCGTCGACGGCGAGGACCGCGCCCGCGAGCTCAAGCCCTCTGCGGGCAACGTCGCGACGAGCATCACGGTGAATCCCGGACAAACGGTGACGTTTCGCGTGGGATACGAGAGCCGCGGCATGGACTCCTGGCAATATTCACCCTCTTCGGGCGTGGGCAGCTTGGAGGACTTTCAACTGCTCATGACGACGGACTTCCGCGACATCGACTTTCCCCCCTCGACGATGTCCCCTTCCACGCGAGAGGAGACGGCGGACGGCTATCGACTGTCCTGGACGTTCGCCCAAGCCCTCACCGGGCGCAGCATTGGCATGGTCATGCCAAACCACATCCAGCCCGGCGAATTGGCCTCTTCCATGGCGTTTTCGGCACCCATTTCGCTGTTTTTCTTCTTCCTTCTGATCTTCGTATTGGCCACCATCAAAGACATCGACATCCACCCCATCAACTACCTGCTAATCGGCGCGGCCTTCCTGTGCTTCCACTTGCTCTTCGCCTATTCGGTGGATCACATCTCGGTCGTCTACGCCTTTATCGCCGCGAGCGTGGTCAGCGTCGGGCTTGTGGTCAGTTATCTGCGCCTCGTGGTCTCAGCGCGGTTCGCCTTTGTCGAGGCGGGCCTGGCGCAGATGATCTATTTGGTGGGCTTTTCGCTGGCCCACTTCTGGGACGGTCTCACCGGTTTGACGGTGACCGTTTTGTCGATTTTGACGGTGTTTTTGCTGATGCAGCTCACCGGGCGCATCCGCTGGTCCGAAGTGCTCGCCCGGAGAGCTTTGACGCCCGCGCCTTCGGCGGGCTGAGTCAGAGGAGCGCTTGAAGGCCGGTCAACACCTCGTTGGGCTCAGGAAAACGGCCGGTTTGGTGCTTGGAGAACACCAGGTTGCCGTCGGCGACCACGTCGAACTGGCCGACCTTCCCCGCCTTGAGATTGGCCTTGATCCCCGTCGCCTTTTCGATTTCTGCCGCGAGACCCGCGGCCCTGGGCTTGTAGTTTCAGACCAGGCAGTAGCTGATTTCGATGTTCGTGAGCATGGCGTGCATTTTGGGTCGAGGGCCCGAAAGTGCAAGAGGCCTACACCACCTCGTCGACGGCTCGCACGGTCTCTTCGATGCTGCGCCGCGGGCGGTGCCCCAACACCTCCCGCGCGCGAAGATCGTCCACCATGCAAACGTAGCGGATGTGATCGATCTCGGGCGCGGGGAACGACGTCGCTCGCAGGCTGAACATGCTGGAGATGGCGCGCTGAAACAGGCTGTGCGGGATGGGCAGCCGGGTGCGGCCGGTGTGCGCGATGAGGCGCGAGAGCGGCAAGGGGGGCGGACCCGCAAGGTTGAAGATGCCGCGAATCGAAGGCACGAGCGCGCGCTCGATGGCCGACACGACGTCGTCTTGGTGGATCGCCTGCACCATCGGATCGAAGCCCAAGAGCGTCGGTATCAGCGGCAAGCGCAGATAGTTCGAGGGCGCGTTGCGCACCGAGCCGAGGATGTGCGCCGGGCGCAAAATGACGGTCTCGACCTCGGGGTGCTTCCAAAAGAACGACTGCGCGAGGATGTCGACCTCGATGAGATCGCGGATTTCGCCGAAGCTTGCGCCGCCCAAGAGAGGGGAGTCTTCCTTCAGAAACTGCGGGTTGTCCGGGCGCGGACCGTACACGTTGGCGCTCGACAGCACGACGAGCTTGGGCACGTTGTAGTGGGCGACGAAGTCGAGCAGCCGTTGAAACGCGATGACGTTCCAACTGTGGTGCTCGACCTGGTTTTGCCGCGGATCGTGCATGATCCCGAGGTGGACCACGGCGGCCAAGCGCTCGCTGCGAAAGATGTCCTGGGTCTTCTTCTTGCGAATGTCGATCTGGTGCAGGACGACATCCTTGGGCCGGCCGACGAAGTCGCGCCGATCGATGCCGATGACCGGGCGCGCGCGGTGCAACGTGCGCGTGAGCCTTTGGCCGAGCCGCCCGCAAATGCCGGTGACGAGCACGGGCAGGCTGGCTTGCTCTTCGGGGGAGAGGGGTACCCTCGAAGGACGCAGCGAGGTCGGCGGGATGGATGCGGGCATGCAGAGGGACGTCAACGCGATGGGGCTTCGCGGTCAAGCCCGTCGCCAGGGGCCCGCGCTCGCCGCCGCCGAAAGACGCCCGAGAGGCCCAAAACGCCCACCAAGATGCCTAGAAACGACGACGCGTCGTCCCTCGCAGCGAGGCCGCAGTCGCAGCCGACGACCACGTAACGTGTGACCGCGCCGCCGGAAAAATCCATGTTGACCGAGACGCGTTCTGTCCGAGACACGACGTTGCCGCCCGAGTCGTACACATCGGCGACCAGCGTGAGGGCCCGTCCGTAGGCCAAAATCGGCGGCTCCCAGCGGACCAACACCTCGGCGTCCGTGCCCGTCAGCGGGCCGTCTTCGATGGGCAAGAGGGGCCCGTCATCGTGCAGGCGGTAGCGCAGCACGTAGGCATCGAGGGCCAAGTCGTCGTGGGCCATGAGGGTCACATCGAGGGCCGTTCCGCGCGGGATCACGCGCAGCTTGAGGGTCGGCGGGATGTCGTCGCGGAAAATGACCGGCGGTGAGAAGGCGTCGCGGCTGTGGATGCCGTTGGCGCCCACCGCGCGCACCGCGAAACGGTAGGGCCGCCCCGCGAGGGCGCCAGTGAGATCGACGACCAACGAAAGGTCCGGCAGGGCCTTGTAGGCGGGAGACCACAGGGGCTCGTCGTCGGGATCGACGAGCGCAATTTCGTAACCCGTCGCCTTTTCAACGAAGGTCCACGTCACCGTGACGGGCTCACCGGGAATGGCCGCCTGCGGATTGCCCGAAGGAACCTCGACAAACACCGGCTCGGGCGGCGGAAGACCGGGCCAATCCACGCCCACGACGTAGCCATCGGCGGTGCCCACGACGATTTCCTCGAAGCCGTCGGCGTCGTCGTCGGCGACGATGGGCTCGGCCACCGGCGCCCCCAAATCGACGCTCCAAACGGGGCTGAGATCGCACGCCGAGAGGGCGTACAGAAAGCCGTCGGTGGAGCCCGCGAGCACGAGCGGCTGGCCGTCGTGATCGATGGTCGTGAGGTTGCTCAACAGGCCGGGCGTGTAGCCAAAGGCGTCGACCACCTCCATCGACGCGAACACCTTGCCCTGCGCCAACACCACCTCGGCGACCGGTTGGCCCGTGGCGCCATCGAAGGCCCGCACGTAGGGCGAGCGTACGCTCGGCGTGATGAAACGCGTGGAGCCCGCGCAGACGGCGCGCGCGCCGCCCATGCCGCCGATCGCTTCGGGCATCGTCGTTTGCCACACGACGCCGAGGGCGCCGTCGAGCAGGCGCGGCGGTTGGGCCGTGCCCTGCAACAGCAAATTCATGGGAGCACCAACGAATGGCGCGACCATCGGGATGCTGTAGCCCGCGTTGACGGCGCTGACGGTCGTCAGAAGGCCGCTCGGATCGCGCACCTCTAGCGGGCCGTTCATCGAGAACCAGGCGTCCGTGCCGTCGCCGTCGAGGTCGCCCACGCCCGACGCGAAGAAGCCGCCGTAGGGCAGCGGGTCCCCGGCAAACGAAGACGGGCTCACGAAGTCGACGATGTGCTGGACGATTTGCACGCCCTCGATGCGCCAATCGATGCCCACCCGCGGCGCGGCGGCGCCCGCCATGCGCAGCGGCAAGGGCGTGCCCCACGGGGTGCCGGGGCCCAACGCGAAGCGGCCCAGTTCGTCGCCACTATCGGCCCGTCGCGCCACCAGGTCGTCGTCTTCGACGCCCACCACCGCCAGCCCCAAGGGCCCGAGATCGATGATCGAGGCGGAGCCCATGTTTTTGCCGATCCAGCGCTCTTTCGGGGGCAAAATCCACGACGCGTCGCGGGCATCGCCGACGCGCATGCCCTCGGGTCGCCCGGGCAGAACCACGAAGGGCCCGCCGCTGTCGTTGGCCACGAGGGGTCCGCCCACGGCACCGGTGGAGGCCTGGCGGCCACCGCCCACGCGTGTCCCCTTGGGTGGCCCTCCGATCCACGTGGTGCCGTTGGTGGGCGCGAGCTTCGAATCGAGCACCATCACCGAGCCCGTCGACAGGCCCACGGCCACCTGCGCGTACGGGCGGGTCGCGAAATCGGCGACGAACACGTCGGTGATTTCACCCTCCTCGGGCACGAACGAAGCGCCGACCGCGACGTCGTCGCCCACGGTGACCGCGCGCGCGTCCAAGAAAGCGCCCGCGAAGCTCAAATCGCTGAGCGCGCTGGGATCCGTTGGAGCTCCAACGATGAGTTCGGTGGGCTCGCCCCCGCGCGTGACCGACGCCAGGCGACGGTAGATGGGCCCACGCAGGCGCAGCGCGTCGTCGCCCACGGAGAGCGCGCGTACACCCGGGAGGGGTGCGCCGATCGGCTCCAACGCGCCGCCCGTGTAGTGAGAGATCGTCAAGCCTTCGGGGGTCGCGAGCACGACCTCCGCCCCCGGGATGGGATCGAGATCGAGGGCCCCTTCGTAGCGCGCGTCCGCGATCTCTAGCGCGACTTCCCCCGAATCGCCCGCGTAAATGCGGGTTATCCACGTGCCCCCGGTGTCCGTCGATCGGTACGAGAGCACGAGCTCGCTGACACCGTCGCCGTCGAGGTCTCGGACAAGATCGGCGTTGGTGACCATCTCGGCGTCGAACAAGCCCGCGGTCGCTGAGATGCGATGTTCGGCGTTGCCTGCGCCGTCGATGTGAAACACGTAGAGCCCGGGTGGCCCCGACGAGTCGCTCACGGCGCCGCTGCCCTGCACGATCACGAGCTCTGGGCTTGGATCACCGCCGATATCTGCGGCGAGCGCGGACGACTGCGGGTAGGGCTTGGTGAGCCCGGAGACCGTGGGCAGATCGACGAGCAGCGACGCGTCCGCCCCACGCAACACCGAGACCGTGTTGAAACCAGGCAAAATCAGCTCGAACGCACCGTCGCCGTCGACATCCACATAGCTATCGGTGCCCGAATGATAGCCCGCGTTGAAGCCGTCGCTCGGCAGGGCCCACAGCTGTTTTACCTGGGAAAACGAAGCCGAAAACGCGTAGGCCGCAGCGGTCAGGGTGCCGGCGCTGGCGCAGCTCGAACACTCGTCGACCGCGAGATCGGTGCGACCATCGCCGTCGAGATCGAGCAGTCGCACGGCGCTCGGCGCGTGAAACTCGTTGGGGTCGGTGGACCACAAGATCGCCCCGGTGTCTTCTTCGAGCACGCGCACGCGCGTGTCCGTGAACACGACGACCTCTCGCGCGCCGTCGCCGTCGAGGTCAGCGAAGCCGGCGATGCGCGTGTTGCCGACCAGATCGCTCTTCCACGTCGTGGCCTGGGTCACGACATCTTTGCCGAGAATGCGTCCCCCCGACGCGAAGACGATGCCCGAGGGCCCCCCGAGGCCGAAACGGAGCACGGGATCGGAGGGCCGCCCGCCCATGTAGGCCCGCCAAAAAGGCTCCGGCGGCGAAGCGGCGAAGCGCCCCTTGTTTTCGGCGGTGCGCGCGGCGTCGTGGCGAGCCACGCGCCATTCATCGGCCTCCGCCCGACCGACCATGGCCAGCAACATCGTCGCGACAAGCGGGGCGCAATAGCGGCGCATAAATTTCTATCCCGCGTTTATCGTTGCACGCCTCGCGGCGCGCATTCGACGGTCACGAGAGTTCACGCCAAATGGTGGTAGCTTCGGCCCCGCCATGGCGTTCCCGCTCAGCTTTCCGCGCGGCAAAACGAGCCCCAAAGACCTCGTCGATGCCCTGGGCAGCGGCGCCGTGCGCGCGCGGGCCGCCCTCGACGAGCTGGTGACCAAGATGCTCGGGCCCGACTTCGAGGATCGCTTGCGCCGCGTCCCGATGCCCGCGGCGACCGACGGCATCGACCCCTTCGGCCTCGATACCGAATGGGCCAAATATGCGTTTGGCGTCGCGACCTTCTTTTACCGCTACTACTTCCGCGCCGAGACCAAGGGCATCGAGAGCCTGCCTCCCGGACGCGTTCTTTTGATCTCGAACCATTCGGGGCAGGTGCCGTTCGACGGCATGATGCTGGGGGCCGCGATGTTCTTGGAGGCCGAGCCCCCGCGCATCGCGCGCTCGATGGTCGAGAAGTGGTCTCAGACACTGCCCTTCGTTTCGACCTTGTTTTCCAGGCTGGGGCAGGTCGTGGGCGTGCCGGAGAACGCGCGGCGGTTGCTCGATCAGGGGGAGGCGGTCGTGGTGTTTCCCGAGGGCTCGCGGGGTATCTCGAAGCCCTTCTTCCAGCGCTACAAGCTCGGGTCCTTCGGCCTCGGCTTCATGCGCCTCGCGCTGGAGACCAACACGCCGATCCTGCCGGTTGCCATCGTCGGAGCGGAAGAACAATACGTCTCGCTCGCGAACCTCACGGGCCTCGCGCGGGTCCTTGGCATGCCGTCGTTTCCGATCATTCCGCAGCTCCTCGTGCCCGGCGGGCAAATGCCGTTGCCCACCAAGTACCGCATTCGCTTCGGCGAGCCGATGCACTTCGACGGCGACCCGGAGGACGACGACCAGGTGATTCAAGCCAAGGTCGACGAGGTCCGAGACGCGATCGATGCCTTGCTGCGCGAGGGGCTGCGCGAGCGACGCAACATCTTCTGGTAGCGGTTACTGCTCGCGGAAGCCGTCGGCGGGGCGAATGTTCGCCGCGTACAAGCTGGGGATGACCGTCGCGATGACGCAGATCACGATGGCGATGAGCCCCGTGATGATGAACAGCTCGGGCCGCGTTTCGACGGGCAAGCGCGAGATGAAGTAGACCTTCGGATCGAGGGGGAAGCCGTAGATCAAAAGGCCCTTGCAGACGGCGAGGCCGAGGGCGAGCCCCAAGCTCGTGCCGATGACGCCGATGAAAGCGCCTTGGTAGAGAAAGATGCGAAGGATCGCGTTGTCCTCGGCGCCCATCGCCTTCAGCACGGCGATTTCCTTCTTTTTGTCGAGCACCACCATGATCAACGTGGCCACGACCGTGAAGGCCGCGACGATGATGATCAGGGCGAGGACCGCGCTCATGCCGATCTGCTGAATTTTCAGGGCCGTGAACAGGCCGTGGTTCAGCTCCTCCCAGTCCATCACGTGGTAGAGGCCGCTCGCGAGGGCCGTCTCGACGTCCGAGACAACCGCGCGCGCGTCGTCGATGTCGGCGATCTTCATCTCGACGCCGGTCACCGTATCGCCCTCGTCGTAGAAGGCCTGGGCCTCGTAGAGGTCGGTGTAGACGAGCTTCGAGTCGTATTGATCGAACCCCGCCTCGAACACGGCGACGACGCGAAAACGCTTGGCTACAGGGGGTTTTAAGGATCCTCCCGAGAAGCTGTAACCAATGGTCGGGGAGGTGACGTTGACGCAATCACCGAGGTCGAGCTCGAGCATCGACGCGAGGGAGACGCCGATCACGATGCCGGGCATCTTGGCCACGCGTTTCGGATCCATGCACTCGTCGGGGTCGACATCGGGGGGCAGGTCGTCGTCCTCGGGGAGCGCGCTCTTGTAGCCGCCCTGGGGCTCGATCTCGCCGACCGGAGCGGCGCCAGCGTCCACCTTTTCGGGCGCGGGCTCGGGGCTTGCGGCGGCCGTTGTCTTGCGGTCGCTCGGCTCTTCGAGGGCCCGGGCCGGTGTGCGTTCGAGCTCGAGGATCTTCTCGATCGCAGGC
>CAYLJT010000311.1:0-9333 GCA_964383995.1 uncultured Polyangiaceae bacterium | reverse complement strand
CGCAAGGCGCACGTCGCGTGCACGGCACTGGAGATGTCCACCACCTGGGCCGGCGCGGCCTCTCCGGGCAGGTCGAACGGCTGGAGCGCGCTGCGGGCGCCGCAGGCGGAGAGAGCGGGTGCGAGGGCGGAGAGGACGAGGGCGGAGAGGAAGGGAAAAGACTTCGGCACGGAGGGCATCTTACCCTAGGTCGGGGTGGGAAGTGCCTTTTTCCAGATTCGTGCGGGGCAACTGCGGACACTACTGGCCGTCTGCGGGGCGTTGCGACGTCGAACGTCAGGACGCGGGCACCACCGCATGCAAGCCTTCAGCCCTCGCAGCGGCAACGAGCTGCGCATCAGCGGACCAGAACCTTACCGAGCCCCCCTGCTCACGAATGGTGAGAGCGGCAGCGAGCTGCACGACGTCGTATCCACGGAGAGCGTGTCGAACCACTAGCTCCGGGACACGACGCAACGTGACGGGCCGGATCTCGATGATCGTAAGGTCGGCAAAGTCTGTTTCGACGCGCTCGAACACCGCAGCTCGTTGCTGCTCGGAGATCACGTCCAAGTGCCTCGCCCGCGCAACGGCCGCGAGCAGCTCTGCGTACGTAATGCGAGCCACGGCAACGAGACCACGCCGAAAAAGGGCTCTTACCGCAGCCGACCCTTCTTCCTGAAGGTACCGCTTCGCGAGCGCGCTTGTGTCAAGGTAGTTGATCAATCGCGCCCCTCAGTGACGATGTCCGAGAGGTTCCTTTTCTTCTTCCCAACCGGTACGATCGGCGTGAAATCACCATGGCGCTTCTTGCCCCGCGTGGCGAGGCCGGCGTGCTCGAGCGCCGCAAGGCAAGCTTCGTCCGCGCCCTTCACCTCGCGTGCCGCCCGGATCTCCGCCACGACGGCACCATGGTCCGTGACCTGGATAGTTTCGCCTTCGCGAACGACGCGGAGATAATGGCTCAGCCGGTTCTTCAGCTCCTTCGTACCAACCTTCATGGTCCGAAAGTAGCCCTCGTAGCTACCAAGGTCAACCAAGATCGAAAGGAGTACCGCCGCCTCAAGCTCTTCGACAGGGCGCCGCAGCACCTTACGGCCGCCATCGGAGCAGCCCTGCGCGCCAGCGAAGGCCGGCGTGATCGAACGCATGCGCGAGGTCTGCGAAGATGTCAGCGAACGGGGACGGCCCGGGACGCCAGATCCAGGAGAAGCTTCACGGCAGCGTGGTGAGCGAGATCCTCTGCACGATCGCGATGGGTAGGGAAATCGGGCCGAATCCGGCGCACGTGCTCGTAGAGCGCGTGGCTTGTCTCCACCGTCCGCCGGTACGTTCGCTCGTTGTACTAGCTGCCCCGATAGGCTCGCTTTTCGTGCTCAACTTCGCCCCGAGCTCGCTGCACGAAGGCGCGGATTGCGTCCGGATCCACGTTTTGACGGATATCACATGCCAGGCGCGCTGCATCTCCGATCGACTCAGGGCTACCCTCCGTGAGTAAAACCAGGCGTCGCCGAGGGAGCACTCTGGTGGGACCCCGGGGGCACGCTACCCGAAGCACCGCGCGTTCCCTCGCCCCCTCAAGCGGGGAAAGGCTTGTTGCGCCGTCCCCCCTTGATCCTATATGAACATCGGGATGGAAACTCTCCGCCCCTTGGAGCAAGGCAGCGCCCCGGGGCCCGCCGACGCTAGGAATTTACGCGCACGACCAATCCTGGTGAAGCCATGAAGGCCTGGGCGATTCGCCGTTACAAGGCACCGCTCGAGCTCATGGACCTCCCGCGACCGGAGCCTGGTCCAGGGGAGCTCCTTGTGCGCGTCCGCGCCGCGAGCGTCAACCCCGTCGACTACAAGATTCGCGACGGCGGCGTAAAGGTCCTCCTTCCCTACACCTTCCCGTTGGTGCTCGGAAACGATCTTGCCGGTGACGTCGAGGCGGTTGGTCCGGGCGTCACGAGGTTTGCTGTCGGCGACGCCGTCTATTCGCGCCTTGACAAGGACCGCATCGGCGCCCTGGCAGAATATGCCTTGGTAAGGGAGTCCGCCGCCGCCAAAAAGCCCGCAACCCTCGACTACGAGCAGGTGGCTTCACTCCCATTGGTGGGGCTGACGGCGTGGCAGGTGCTAGTCGACATTGCCAATCTCCAGGCGGGGCAAAAGGTCTTGATTCACGCAGGCTCAGGCGGAGTGGGGACCTTTGCCATCCAGTTGGCGAAGCACCTCGGCGCCCACGTCGCGACCACCGCCAGCCAAAAGAACCACACGTTGGTAAGCTCGCTCGGCGCCGATCAGGCCATCGACTACAAGACTACCCGCTTCGAAGACGCCCTCCGCGATCAGGACGTGGTGTTCGACACCCAAGGAGGGGACACGGTCGCCCGCTCGTTCGCGGTGGTGAAGCCGGGCGGCATCGTCGTCACGGTGGGCGGACGCCCCGATGCCAAGTTCGCCAAGGCATGGGGCCTGAGCTTCCCGCTCGTGTGGCTGCTCGGTTTTCTGAACCGCAGAGTGGATCGCCTGGCCATGGAAAAACAGGCACGTTTCGAATACGTTTTCATGAAGGCGAGCGGCGCGCAACTGGAGCAGATCGCCGCGCTGGTCGATCAAGGCATCATCAAGCCGGTCCTCGACAAGACGTTTCCATTCGAGGAGGCAGCGGACGCGGTGGCGTTCGTGGAGTCCGGCCGCGCGGTAGGGAAGGTCGTCGTGCGTGGGGCGAGATGAGCGTGGGGGCACGGAGAGCTTCCCCGAAAACGTCGGACATCTACCGGTTGACTTTTCGTGGAAGGTATTAGAAAATACCAAACGAGGTGGATGAAGTGGGACAAGAAGCTCGACAACCAAGCCAAATGCGAAGGGCCAATAGTCCTTACTGGACCCTTCGAGTAGCCCTCTTGGGCACGCTCACCATCACCACCTTGGGTGGTGGGGCGTGCGAAGAGCACCAAGTTTGTGACCAAGCGGGATGCGCTTATCCCGCCCGAATTGTGCTCGAAGTGCCCGCCCAGGATGAGCCGCTCGCCCTGGAGCTCTGTCGAAATGACGAGTGCGGCACCATCCTCTGGACCGTTGAAAACGGCAGAGCGGTGGCGAGCCCCGCCGAAGTACTGACGCAGCCCGAGGTGGATTGCTTTGTCAACGTGTCCAAGGATCCGTGGTGGTTCTTCATGGGGTTTGGCTTATCGCTCAGCCCCGCGGAGCGGATCGATGGCGACTACTACCGTGTAACCCTCTCGGTGAATCGAACAGGGGAGGTGCTGGCGAACTTCGAAGACCACGTCACGTACGTTAGCTTCTATCCGAATGGTCCAGACTGCGACAAGGAGATATGTCGCGTGGCGAACGGTGGACCGTTCGGCTACGCCGGTGGAAACAGCGATTGACGCAAGCCGCACGTCCCCGGCCACACGACGCTCACCACCGTTTCGCCTCGACCTTACGCCCGCTTGGTTTTCGAACCAGCTTTGCGTCATGTCCGCCAACGCCACGGCACCCTGCGCCATGGACACCGCCAGCTCGCCCCCCCCGCCCCGGGTGTCTCAGCTCGTTCGACCGCCGGGCTCCCACTCGTCCTGCAGCTAAAGCAACTGTTCCACTTGGCAGCGAACGGTATACGTACTGGCATGGTTGAAGAGCCTGATAGATGGAACCCCGGCGTTCGAGTAGATCTCGGGAGTATTGCTTCCAGTGCTTCCAAATGAAGCGATGAGCTCGGTGCTAACGGTTCCGTCCGAATGCCGCTTCAGCATCCACATGGCGGTGCCCGGCGCGTTGGTCCCGGTGATGGTACAGAAATACATCGCGACGAAGACTTTGGGCAGCGGGTTTCCGTCTCGGCCCAAGAGCACCGCGGGGGAGGAAGTGCTGACGGCGTAGTCTTGGTAATAGAAGCGGTCGTGCACGACGTACCCCTGCTGCACATCTACCCGTGCCTTGGGCGTCGTCGTTCCGATTCCTACATCCCCCGTGCTTGTAACAGTGACCTTGCTCGCGCCCGCGCCCGTGGCAACGTTGACAAGGGCAGGTGGATCCGCGTAGGCGATACCCGTCGTGCTCGCCAAAGGTGCACTGTTGAGTGTGAGGTTGTGGTCATCAGCGATGCTCGCGACAGTAAAGATCTCGGCGCCTATCTTGATGGAGTCGCCGACGCTAAGCTCTGTCTTGAACTTCGTGGCCGCGTCGCCGATGACGGATGTATTGCCCTGACCAGCCGAGAGCACACCAGAGAGTGCCCGAGACAGCGTACCAACCAAGTCCATGCAGGCCGCTGGAGCGTTGGTGCCCACCCCAACGTCCATTGTCGTTGTCACGATACCGACTCCATCGGACCAGGACGTCGTACCCGGGTCGCCCTGGGGGCCAGGAGGTCCCTGATCACCCTGGTCGCCCTTGAGGCCGTCGGCCCCCGTATTGCCTGTCAGGCCAGGCTTACCATCCTTCCCGTCCAGGCCCGGGGGCCCAGGCTCACCGGCAGGGCCTGTGGGTCCGATGGGTCCGCGATCGCCGACGGCACCAAGGTCGCCTGCGGGGCCTTGCGGCCCTGAATCTCCCGCTTTGGGGTCTCCCGTGCAGGCGGCAAGCATCAAAAGAATCCACGCCATGTGCTTTTTCATTCGGATCTCCAATGGGGAGGCGCGTGACTTCGAGCCCTCGCACGTCGAGCTGCGCTTCCCGCTGTCGGCCGCCCTCAACAACTACCGTGCCGGTGGCGAGGGCCTGGCACCGCCACGCGTCGTTTTCCGCAGTGCGCGCGCTTCAGCGGGTCCGTTGCTGTGCTGGCGCGGACAGGGTTTGGCGGCGATCGACCAGGTGTCCGAGCTGCTCGTGTCTGACTTGTCTCGGTCAGCGAACCCATCTGCCCCCGGGGCGCGGACATTAGCCTCCAGCGTGGACGGCATGAGAGCCAGCGCGACGACGTCGCACCCGTATTGGACCGCTTGGTTTGCTTTCTTGAGGCGCGGTCGTCCGTTCGCGAAGCCAAGGCCACCAGTCTTGGCGTTCCCGCCGCGCTAGGCAAGGTGCCGTTTCTGTGTGCGGAGTCGAAATGTGCACGCTGGTGCGTTACGCGACCGCGAGCGAAGCCTTCGTTCCCATTCCGGAAGCGATTGCAACGGGTCGGAGGCTTCCGCAGCAGTTTTTGCTTGTGCACCGCGCCCGAGGAGGGGGGCTTCGCGTCGATTTTTTGCTCGATCGGGAGCAACTGGCACGGTATTTTTCATGGCAACGCGCCCTTCGGACCGCGCAGGTGGGTTTCGGACCGGCGGCAGGCTCTCCCGGTCAAGATTCGAGCCCCGTTTTTTCAAGTACGCTGTACTTGGAGCACGTGCAGAGGGCTTGGGGAGCCGGGAAGGTCGTCTTCGGAGCGGGGAACGAAGCTTCAATTCTTGGCGCAAGGCCTTCGGGTTGGTGCACAACGTCCAAAAAGGGAAGCAAGGAAATGGAAGTGTCGTTGTTGTGAAGGGGGTGCACAAAACGACACTTTGGAGAACGGCGCCAACGGGACGGCGACAGGTGACCGACGAGGGCTTATGTAACGTCGACCTTGGCGGTAGCGTCGCGGTATGAGCTGGAACGACGACCACCCCTGCCTCACTGCCGCCCCAAGCCCGCGCTCATGGCGCGTCGAGCGTTACGAGTCCCCATTCGTCGACCAAACCCGATTGCTCGGCGCGCGTCAACACATGGACCTGGGCTCCTGATGACGAAACGAACACGAACCTACCGTAGGCCGTAGCCTTCGTCGGCCCCGACTCCATGCACGGAATCGGTAGGCTGCCCTGGGCGGCAAGAAACTCGTACGAATACACCCGAACCGACGCCTCGCTGGGGTCTGGCTCGTCTGCCCAATACGGGCCCTCGCGACCTATCGCGTATACAAGGCCCTTGACGGGGTCATGAACGATGGATCGGTAGGCGTAGCTTCCCGCCTGGCTCTCTTCCAAAACGCCGTTGTACTTCATGTCGTCCACGGTGCCGGGCGACGCCTTGAACGCTGTCCCGCAGCCCGTGAAGATGCGTGAGCCGTCCTTGTCGAGAAAGAGGTCGCCGCACATGGCGTAGTCGCCGTGGTAGGGGGAATCGGAGATGGCGCCGACCACGCCGGCCGAGATGTCGTAGGTCTCGATATCGGTCGGGCTGAGGCCAACCGTGATGCCGTACATCGCCTGCCCGCTCGGATGAAGTTTTGCAAGAGTTCCGGCATAAATGCCCCAAGAGCTGTCGTCCCCGAGATCGACCCCTGCCGCGATGTCGATGCTATGGATTCCTACCCATTGATCCGACTCTGGAAACAGGTACGCGAAGCCGTTGGCCGCCAGCACGATGTCACCTGCCACCGTGGTCGTCGAGATCGTCTTGGTGAGCGTAGCCGTCGTGAGGTCGACGATCGAAACAAAGCCGTTGTGGGCCAGCGCGGCTGACCTACCATCGGGCGCCACCGATACCGACGATGGGAGGAGCGGAAGGGCGACCGACGTGGTCTCCAGGGTTTTTGGCGTAACGATCACGAGCTCGCTCGGTGCGCTCGTGGCCAGAACGACCCGATCGAGCGAGGTGGAGTAGTCGGCGTCGACAATGTCGTAAGGCAATTGCGCCGTAAGACATGCGCCGGAGGTACCGCCACCCGAGCTGGTTGAACCAGTCGACATGCTGGATGTGGAGCTGGGCGGCGAAGTGCAATCGCACGCGCCCACCGTGCCGTCCGCTTCGCAGAAGGCCACGCCAAGGCTCTGGTCGGCGCAGCGGCAAGCAACGGTGCCGTCTTTGCCGCACGGTCCACCCTCGGAGGACCCGTCAATGTCCTGGTAGATCGTGTCGGTACAGGACACGACCGACATTCCAAGCAACATCCACGAGGCGACGGGGAGACCAAACAGCCTTGTGACCCAAACCTTCATATTCCCTCCAGTTGAGAGCGGACCTGGTAGACTGCTCTCCTGCCTGCTCCAGCACCGCGACGGCGTGCGGAGAGCCGTCATCAGTAAGCACCGTCACTGCATAGCCCGGTTCCCGCGGGCGGCGCAACAAGAAAATCAGACCGCGGAAGCGCGGTGCCCCCGCGGAGCCGCCGGGCTCGCCGACCCTGTTCAGCAGGGCTCAGCGTGGCCATCACGCGACCTCGAGCGACACGGACAGGCTGGGGAAGCAGATGGCATCTGGGACCTCGAGGAGGGGCACTGTGGACGTACGCTCAAGCGCTAGCGCCGCCAGATCTCGGACCGTGTTTCCGATCCCCCCCGGAGCACGGGTCCGAAGTGCTAGGAAGTGTCACCGGTGCCCCGATCCGCGTTTGCTGAGCAGACACACCTTCGGGACGACCGCGTTCAATCAAGTTGATACTCGCGGTATCCGACCCTACGCTGAGCAGCATGTGGAAGAAGATAAAGTCTTTCCTGGGCGGCGGGTCCAAGGGCAGCGAGCAACCCCCCAAAGCAACGCCCAAGGCAACGCCCCAGCCGTGGTCCCGAGCGAACCTCCCCGAGGTCGGCTGGCTGCCCGACGAGGACAACCGCTGGGGTGTGCCGGTGCTCGACATCCGGCCCGTGACGGAGGGCTTGCTGTCCACGTCGCGTGACCCCCGCTGTGCCTCCAACGCCGTGTCTTTCTTGCAGGACGACGGGCTGACCTTTGTCGACGCGTCCCCCTTGTCGTCTCGGGTGCTCGACGTCCATCTACCCTTTTACACCGGAGCTGGTCTGTTCGATGGTGCGCTTTTTGTTCCCCGTGTGATGGAAGAGAAGTGGGCCATCTACTATCACGCGGGCAGCATTCTGTTCATTCGGAGCTGGACCCGCTCGCTGCATGTTCGCGCCGATGTCCGAGACAGCGACGGAAGCTCGCACATTCATCGCATTCATGGCGCGTTCTTCGACGAACACGAGGACTCGTCGTTCACCCTCCGCGCCCTCGACTACCTGCTGCGAAGCCACGCCATGGACGAGCTCTTTCCGGCCCCGCTCATGAGCCTCCCCGAAGACCTCGGCGCCGCCGCCCTGTGGTGTTTCGGCCAGTTCGGCCGCCGGGCTCCCCTGGCCACCGCCGTGGAGATTCCGGACACGCCGCCTCCCGGCCCTTTGAGGACAAACTCGTTGTTTCACATCGCGGTGGCTCGCGGCGACAAAGAGCTGGCCCTGGCCCAGCTCGAGAAGGGGGTACCAGCCGACCTGCTCGCCCGGGACGGCCTTCCCGCGCTGCATTGGGCGCTCGCCTGCAAGACAACGGACATGGTGTCCTGGCTTTTGGACCAGGGCGTTGCGGTCGATGTTCGTTCGGATGAGGGGGCGACGGCGCTCATGACGGCCGTTCAACAAAACGTTGCCGACCAGGTGGCAAGGTTGCTCGCCAGGAAGGCAGACGTGAACGAAAAAGACGATAGGGGCTTCACCGCGCTCCACCGCGCCGCCGAATTGGGCCACGTAGACCTGGTCCGAGTACTTCTGAAGAGCGGGGCCGACCCGAGCGCGGAGGCCTTGGGGCACACCCCGCTATCTCTCGCGAAGCTGCGCGACAACCACGCGATTGTCGACCTGTTGCGCTAGTGCCGCCCAGGAAATGGAAGTGTCGTTGGCGGGGCTTTGCTTGAGGAAGGAAAGCACTCGTGGTAGCGTCCCGCGCCATGTCCGACCCCAAAGGCATGGCCATCGCGCGAGCGCGCATCGCGGAGGAGAAAGAGAAGCGCACGGGGTTCTTGGACCTGGGGATGCTGGGGCTGACCGAGTGGCCGGAAGGGTTGTGGGAGCTTGAGCATTTGACGGGGTTGAATTTGGGCGAGGGCTGGTGGGCTTTGGATGGCGCGTTGCACGAAGCAGGGGCCGCGATGGAACCCAATGAATTCCCCGTGAATCACGCCCGTTGGGATGGGCTGTCAAGGTTGCGAATATTGTCTGTTTCGGGGTTGAGGCAATGGAATGACTTGTCGGCGCTTGCGTGTCTGAGCGCCCTGCAAATGCTAGATTGCTTCAATACCCGAGTGAGCAGCCTGGAGCCGCTGTCGGGTCTGCGCGCCCTGCAAACGCTCGATTGCTCCTCTACCCAAGTGAGCAGCCTGGAGCCGCTGTCGGGTCTGCGCGCCCTGCAAAAGCTCAATTGCTCCTCTACCCAAGTGAGCAGCCTGGAGCCGCTGTCGGGTCTGAGCGCCCTGCAAGCGCTCAATTGCTACTCTACCCAAGTGAGCAGCCTGGAGCCGCTGTCGGGTCTGAGCGCCCTACAGGCGCTCTCTTGCGACCATACCCAAGTGAGCAGCCTGGAGCCGCTGTCGGGTCTGAGCGCCCTACAAACGCTCTTTTGCTTCAATACCCAAGTGAGCAACCTGGAGCCGCTGTCGGGTCTGAGCGCCCTGCAAACGCTCTATTGCTCGGA
>CAYLJT010000310.1:0-9333 GCA_964383995.1 uncultured Polyangiaceae bacterium | reverse complement strand
GGCTCGCCAAGCTTCGTGTGCGCGTTGCGAAGCTTCGTGCTGGCGAGGGAAGCTTCGTCGATATTTTTTTGCTTCAGGACGCCGAAGACGAAGGCATTCGGCGGCCCGAAAGCACGAATTCTGCGCTCGGACGAGGCTTGGCTCGGTTGAGTTGGCACGATATTTTTCGCAAACGAAGGCTCGGGACGCCGCGAGCAGGTCATTTTTCAGCGTGGCCATAGTTCTTCCGTTGAAAGTGAAGCTCTCGGGGCCGCGACCAAGCCTTCCGACTCCAAAAGCGAACCTTCACGGCACCAAGGGGAAGCTTCACGGCACCAACGGGAAGCTTCCCTCGCCAACGGGAAGCTTCAAAAAGTCCACGAAGGGTCTTAAGGGGCACACCGCAAGCTTCCGGCCGAAAAAACGGAATTCCGCGGGCCGGCTGAGGGGGCGACGGTTGCCTTTGAGGCCCCCCGGACGGCGTCTTCCACCGTCACGAAACGACGCGCAGGTGCACCGGTCGCTTGGATACGGTTCGACCGCGCTCCATGTGGTCGAGTATTTCTTGAATCACGGCGAGGTACCCCGCGGCGTCGATAGGGTCCTTTTTTGTGTACCAGACGCGGACCGTGCCCGTTGCCTCTGGGTAGACGGCCAAGAGGCCCGTCGCGACGACGTCGGTCTGGAGCAGCTCCTCGAGCGGCGGAAAGTACCGGGTCAGAGCCTGCGCGGCTTCGCGCGCGTGTGCGGCGCCCAGCATGCTGGGGGGTGGGAAAAGGAAGAACATCCTCCCTTGAAGGCCCAAGGCAAGAGCCCGCTGGATCTCCCATTCGACCGACGATGTCGCCGCGTGATTCGGGGGAAACACGAACACCACGACGTTGGCCTGCCTCAATAGTCCATCGATGTCTTGGCGCCATTGGGCATCTGCAGTGAGAAATATGGGGCCCGGTGGAACCAACGCAGCTTTGGGATCAATCAGGCAGATGGTATCCATCTCGAAGCGCATCACCATGCTGGCGGCCAGCAGCTCCTCAACGGTCGAGGAACCCCGGTGTATCAGGCGCTCGCGGAGCCAACCCTTGGTATCGGCGACCCGGTCGAGGAATAGATGGCCGTCGGCGCCGAAAGGGCGAAGCACAAGACAATGGCGCGCGATGGCATTCTTCAGCCGCGTGGTGTACTCGGAAGCCGGGGTGGCCGATATCCAGGTCCGGTATCGAAGCAAATCTCGGAACGAAGAAGCGATGGCGACTGGAATCGATAGCAAGAGAAACGCAACGGGCGCAAAGGCGCCCCGTAGTCCGCCGCTCCCGAGCACCACGCTCAGGACTCCCATCAGCACTACCAGTATTGAAACTCTGATGAGGAAGGCCTTCAGGTTCAAAGAATGCAACAGCCGACGAAGCCAGGATGTCATGCGTTCTCCTTTGGACGAAGAGCTGTGCTGCGAACGAATCTGATGCCACGCGCCCAGGGCGGCCCGGCGCCTCGACGGTCGGGCCGCAAGCTCCGGTTCTTCCTTGGGCCGTTTACGGGAACATGCCAAGCGGACCGCAGGCCACCCCGTCTTGTCAAAGATTTTCTTTCACGGAAAATATCTGGGACAGCTCGGCGTTTCCGGGGACGGACCCGAGCTGTCCTCCGCGTGGAGAGGTGCCCGGTCGCGTTCCGCTATCCGCGCGAATTGTCCGAGGCCTCCGTTCTTGTCGCCACCGCGCTTCACCGCCCACCCGATCCATCGCACAACTTCGGCAGACGCGACGCGAAGGCGGTTGCGCGAAAATTGAAGCGCAGTGACCGCTACGGCCGGCAACAATATGCTCCGAATAGGGAGCTCATCGGGTACACCGACTCCACAATGCCGATCTTGCCATTGCCGCATCCGGGCACCGACGTCGACCTTGCGTAAGCAATGTATGCTTGTGTGTCGTCACCGTTCGAAGCGACGACGCGGTCGGCGAGCCAACCATTCGCGCACGTGTCAAGCCCGCCAAGTTGGGCCGCTGAGAGCTCTGCGCGGCTGCACAGCCTTCCTCCCTCACCGATACACATCGCCCCGGCCTGTTGGTAGGTCTTGTTCTGCCCCAGGTCGTGCCACAAGCAGAAGCCGTACTTGGCAACTGCGAGGGGGTCGTGACATTCGCCGGCCAGCTTTACGAGTATCTCTGCACCGGTGTCAGGAGAGCCCGGCGGGCCTTGGGGACCCACTGGACCATCAATACCCTGAGGTCCCGGTGGCCCTTGTTGCCCCTCTGGCCCACCACAATCGTTGGCGTTCCACTCGCCGTCTCCGTTCACGTCCTCCCCGTCGTCCGCCATTCCATTGCCGTCGAGGTCCCAGCAGTTCAGGCCATCCGCGCCGTTCTCGCCATTCATTCCAGTGGCTCCGGTCGGGCCAACATCCCCGGTTGCACCGGTCGGACCGGCGTCACCCACAATGCCGTTGTCGCCGGCTGGCCCCTGGGGCCCCCTGGCGCCTGGCTCCGAGTCGACCGAGCAGGCCGTGAGGGCAAGGGTGAGAATTGGCAAGGTGCACGCGCGGCGAGTCGTCATGGTTCGGGCTCCTGTGTTGGACCGTTGGGTCACGTGGTTCGTCAGGATTCCCGATTCCACAATCAGCAAAAATACCACCAAAGTTGCATTGTTCGACGTAAAATGCGCGTCGGAGCGCTGATGTGGAGATCCCCCGCTTTCGTGGACACTACCCGAAGCATGATATACGAAGGTGGAGTGACCCATGACAAGACGGACGCGACGCAAGTTCACCGCGGAGTTCAAGGCCGATGCTGTTCGTCTCGTGACGTCCTGCGGCAAGACGATCGCTGGGGTGACAAAGGAGTTCGACCCAACGGGCCGCTGCGTGAGTGGGTGAAACGCGCGGAGGCTGATGCGAGGCGAGGGCAGCAGACGCCCTGACCACGACCGAGCGAGCGGAGCTGATCGACCGTCGAAAGCGTCTGAAACGCGCCGAAATGGAGCGAGATATCCTAAAAAAAGCGACGGCCTTCTTCGCCAAGGAGAATGCGGGAGGTACGCGTTCATCGATGCCGAGAAGGCGACCAGGCCCGTCGAGGCGCAGTGCGGGGTGCTTGATGTCTCGCGCAGTGGCCTGCCTGGCCATCACCACGGCGTACAACCCGCAGCCCGAACATTGGTCGAACGACTTCAGAGAGAGAACGTGACTATGGAGTGCATGCATTGCAAAGGCGAGATGAGACGCTCCAGCGCGCCGTTCAGCGTAGACGGCAACGGCTACCATGTGCCGTGGGACGCGGTACCGGCGTGGGTATGCGAACAGTGCGGCGAACCGTACTTCGAGTCTCCAGAGGTTGCACGGATTCAACGGGCCCTGGCGGCGCTTGACCGAGAGACGGGGGCAGCGTGACCGTCCTCTCCGCGGTCGTTGTTAGGCCGCCAGCTCCTCCCATTGAAGCGGACAAGGCTGCGGGGCTACCACGGGTGTAACTCCCCCGGGTCGTTGTGAACGGCGTTATGAACGATGGCATGGTCAACGCCTCCAAACGGTCGGCAGCAGCTCGGGCATCATCATCGACAAACCCGTGCTTGAGCGCCTTGGGGTCACGGCGGAGGCCGAGCTCGACGTGTCGACCGACGGTGAGCGATTGATCGTCACGCCCGTTCGGGCGGAGGGGGCGCGCGAGGGTAAGATGGCGCGCGCGCAGGCCCGAACACTGGCGGCCCACGAGCACACCTTCCGCAAGCTCGCGATGTGACGGCCCTGGGTCGATCCACGTTTCCTGACCGTGGCCGACGTGCTCGCATTGCACGATGACCAGCTTGGGCTCTTTGGCGGCGCCGAGGAGCTGCGCGACTGCAATGCCTTGGCCCCTGCCGTCGGAACCCCATCAGCCACGTTCGAGGGCAACATCCTGCAAGCCTCCAGCCCACCGTCTCTGGTCCGCCTCCAGCACGCGCTTGACGATTCCGTTCCCGTACTGTCCGAGACGATCCCGCTCAGAAAGTCCAGAACGCCCATTGTACGAAACCCGGCGCAGTGATACTCGTCCTCGCGCGGTCCACAAACCCGCTGCGGAGGCAGATGAACGTACGGTGCTCCTTTTTCGCTGGTCTCGCGCTACTCACCTCGGCCGCGGCGATCGTCGCGTGCAGCGGCGACGACGACCCATGCAAGGGCCTGAATAGCTGCAAAGACGAAGACGAGGGCACGTCGGGAAGCGGCAACTGGACCGCGACCACCAGCACGTCGACGGGGTCTGGGTCCGGGCAGGGCGGTGGCGGCTGGAGCGCTTCGAGCGCTACCAGCAGTGCGAGTTCGGGCACGGGTGGTTCAGAGGTGGGGGGCGGCCCACCGGGCGGGGATTGCTCCGCCGCGGGCGATACGGCCGCGTGTCGCACGTGCTGTGCGCAAGAATACCCCGAAGGCACGCTCATGCTCCAGAGTCTGGTGGCAAAAGGCTGCGGCTGTGCGCCGGGGGCTCCCTGCGACGCAGACTGTTTGGGGCAAGCCTACTGCAACCAAGCGAATGGCCTGCCCGCGGATGGTTCTGCCTGCGAGTCGTGCATCAACAGCATTGGCACGACCGAGAGTTGCGCCCTTAGCCAGATAGGTACATGCCAGGCAAACGTCGACTGCGCCGAGTCGCTTAGCTGCATCCTGTCTTGCCCCTGACTGGCCTCCCGCAACTTGTCTTCGGCGCCCGTGTCCCTTCGCGGAAACCCGTCGAGGAAGAGCCCCCTGGATGAGGGTTTCGAAACCGGTTGGACCTAGCCCCGCGAGACGCCGAGACGCATGTGCTGGAATCCACTCCGTGTTCTCGCCATGCAAAACCGCCCCTCCAGCTCCGATCCCAGCTCAACAGCCCCCAATCTCGACCTTCCCGCTCCCGCGAGCTGTTGGAATGCTTTCGTGAGCGCACTCTGCCGCTCAGCGGAGCTGTTGGAATGCTCTCGTGAACGCACCCTGCCGCTCCCGCGAGCTGTTGACGTGCTTTCGGGAGCGTACTCTGCCGCTCGCCGGAGCTGTTGGAATGCTCGTCGTCTACCGACCCGTCGGGCCCGCCATCTGTTTAACCTGCCTCCTCGGCGCCCTGCCCGGCTCGGGGAGCTGTTTGACCGCTGCCCGTCTCCGACCTACCCGGACCCGGCGCTTGTTGGAATGCCTTCGAGACCGCCTCCGCGCTCGCGCTGATCGAGCTGTTGACGTCGTCCAAGCCGACCTTCCCGCTTGCGGAGCTGTTGAGCTTGCACGGCGAGCGGAACAACGCACTTCCGGAGGCAGGTGAGTAGCTTCGCCCCGCGACCCAGCGGTCCATCGGACCTGTTGAACAGCCCGGCGAGCCGACACCCGCGCACGCGCGACGGGTTGAGCTGCTTCGCAGAGCCCCGGCGCGGTTTTCAAAACGAGCGAAACAGCCTCGACAAGCCGACCGATAGGCTTCGCGAGTGAGGTCAGCTCATCGCGCACACCGGCAGGTGCAATGAGAGAAGCTGTTGAGCTGACCCGTGGAGCCGCCGACCGGATCAGCAGGTGCTGCGAGCTGCTTCACGGAGCCGCGGACACGGTCCGGACACCCTGCGAGCTGCTCCACTGAGCCGACCGCTCCATGGAGAGCCTCGGTTGAGCTTGCCGCTCCCCAGCTATCCCCTCGGCAGTCAGCGTTCGAGTCGAGGTCCTGTTATCGACAGTTATCGACCAGTTTCGAAATGAGACACCTTCGCAGTGGCGGTAGCAGCCGTTGTACGGGACGCGTAGTCAGGCCTCCCCGGCCTCGCGCAGCGCTCGGTCACGCAAACGGTCTCCCATCCAGAAGCCCGCTTTTGAGGCGAGATCGTCGAGAAGCGGGCCAATGGCCACCACGTGCCCCCGTCTTTTCCCGAGCAACAACAAGCCCACCACGCCGAGGGGACGCAGTCCGAGCACGCGTGCGGTTCGCCTCGCTCGACGCTCATCGAGCAGGACCACGTCGGGACTGGTTTCGACGGCCAGTGCGATGGCTTCGGCTTCACCGGGATCGAGGTGCAGACCAAGCAAGCGCGCGCGCTCAATGTTGCCGACGGAAAGGAAGCGGACGAATGGATCAATTTCAGCTGCGACGAAGCGGGCGTCCACGTGCCCGAGGCGGTCGATCTCCGCGCGCACGGCGTGAGGTGCAGTGACCTCGGAGAAGAGCGCGCGGAAAAGATGAGCCTGGCCGATCGCCCCGAGGTTTAGCAAAGGAGACGTGTTCGAGACGGCCCGCATCACGCCCCGGAGAAATGTGCCAGCACTTCGAGATCCTCCTCCAAGTCCTCCGTCCGATAGTGTGTCTCGATTCCGCGAGCAGCGAGGTAGCGTTGAAATGCGAGCCGATCGAGGCCGGCGAGCCGCGCCGCCTGGGCGAGCGTGAGCTTGTCGTCTTCGAAGAGGGCCCGCGCAAGGAGGAGCCTTGCGTCGCTTTCCGTCACTTGCGCCGCGAGCGCGAGTTCGTCGGAGATGGTCAGATTCATCGCGAGGAGCATACCGCCGGTACGGAGTCCTCGCAAACGAATCCATTCCTAGTGAGCTGCACGGATTCAGCTCGCGCTCCTCCAGGCCGGGCGCGCCCGACAGCCCGCCTTGGACTTCACGTTGGGCACGATGAGGTCTCGGGTGTCGGAGGGGATAAAAACAACCCTGGGCCATGTGCTCCAGGCAAACAGCTCGGGGTCTTTTAGGGTTTCTTGCGAGTCCGCCGCAGCGCCCCGTCGGATCAGGCCGCCAGAGCCGATGAAGCCGCAGCAATCCCTGGTTGCGTACTGGTCAAAGAAGTCCTTGGGGCCCGTCAGGAATCGCAGCTTGATCGGCGCGTGAAGACCATCCGGCACTTCAAAATCAACACTCCACTCAGCGTTCCTAAGCGCGGTAGGAAAGCCGGGAGGCGAGGCCGTCAGTCAGCGCAGGGCCGTGGCGATGTACCGAAGCAGCGTCGTCTTGCCACTCCCGTTCGGCCCTTCGATCACGGCCACATCAGGAAACGCGCCCTTCCACCCTGTGCGTTCCTCAGGCAGGTCGAGCTGTGTTATCCCAGGAAGTCCACGGATGTGAAGAGCGGTAAGCCGAAGGTGAGGGCCCGTTCGAACGGTCATAAGCCCCAGCCTAGCGCCACGCATGAACAAGTAGGCAATCGCGGCCCGCGGAGGCGCGGAGCCGTGCTTCTCCCGCGGAAAAACGAGCCTGTGTCGCGCTGGCGCCAAGCTCCCCTCGGCCGCGAGCGAGCTCCGTGGTTCCCCTGCGAAGCTTCGCCTTGGCGCGGGAAGCTTCCCGGGAAAATTTTTGCTTCCCCGCGTCGCGAACGAAGGCTCTTCTCGGCGACAGAGCACAATTTTTTCGCCAGCGGAGGCTTCAAAAGCCAAAGTTGGCACGAGATTTTTCGGCAACGAAGCGTCCGCGAGCGAAATCGGAGCCAATTTCTGCCGTGACTGAACTTCGCGCCACGAAAACCAGCCTAGCGCGAGCGAAACCAAGCTTCGCGCGCCGAGACGAAGCTCCGAAAACGCCACGAAGCAATTTAAGGTGCACACCCGGAGGCGATGGCCCCCCGCCGGACCAGAACGCCGTCCGCGAAGGCCTCTATTCGGCGCAAGCTGCCGAGACAAATCCCGGGACTGGCCCTGCTCTACCCGGCAAACATCGCCCTCAACCAGCCCATCAGCCTGCAACACTGCCAAATCTCAAACGTCTTCCGATCCAACTAACCCCGGTAAGCCCACGATTGGAAGTAAGAGCAATCCGTCCCCGCCGGTCAGCGCGTCAAGCTTTCGAGCAAGCTCGGCGGCGAGGTCCGACGCGCGGATGACGGGCAAACCGCCCGCGCGGCAGGGATCCCCTTGTCAGCGCTTCAAGGCATCGCCAAGCTCTGCGTCCGCGGATTTTCCGTGGAGCGCGCCTCGGATTCCGGCTAGCCTAGTGAGCGATGGGAGCTCCCACCTACGACGACGAAACCCTGGCGGGCTATTTTCAGCCAGTTCACCCAGAAACTTGGGCCGATCCCATCGTAGGTCCAGTCCTGCGACGGCTCGTGGTGGAGGCACCGGAAGTGATCGACGCGGTGGCGGACGTTGACCGCTCGCTCATATTCGAAGCGCTCGCCTTGACGCCCGAGGCCAGGCTCTCTCGTGCGCTCAGCCTTGCAGCCTTCATCACACGAGCGCAGAGGACGATGGGCCGTGTCGATCGATGATCCCACGGAGCGCGCCCTGGTCGACCTGCTCGACGCCGGGGTCGAGCTTATCGTTGTCGGCGGTTTGGCGGCCGTCCTTCACGGGGCACCGGTTGTAACGTTTGATCTGGACATCGTCCACCGCCAGACGCCCGAGAACGTCGATCGTCTGCTCGCCCTGCTACTGCGGCAGGGCGCGTATCATCGGCTCGATCTGGCAAATCGACGCCTGCCGCCGACACGGGAGGCTCTGTTTGGAAAAGGGCATCTGAACCTTGCCATGGGGGACGCGAAGCTCGACGTCCTTTGCGAGATCGATCCCCATGCGTCGCACGACGACTTGATCGAGCACGCCGAGGCGTTGCCCTTCCACGACCGAACGCTCCATGTCCTCGGACTTCAGCGCCTCATTGAAGCAAAGGCTGCTGCTGGCCGGCCGAAGGATCGCATGGCTCTGCCCATCTTGGTCGCTGCGCTGGAAGGTAACAAGAAGCGGGTGTGAGTCAGCTATGGAGCCGCGAGCACCCGTATTCACCCGAGCACCCTCCATGAACCTCCTCAGTCGCTCGGGTGGACAGCCCTTGCCATTCCGGTATGTCGGGGGTCCAAATTCAGCAGAGCGGAAAAGCTGAGCCCATTGACCGTTCAAAGTTGTGCGCGTGTGCCGATCGGCCTACGCGGACTGCCGTCTACCCTGTGCTCCATCCGGCGGAGCCCACTCGCTGAGTCGGGCGGCATCCCGAGCTCCATGCGCCGACGCCACGGTTTTCGGCTATCATGTCCCTGCCCATGCGCCTCCCGCGTCGCTCGCCGCTCCGGCGCGCACCTGCGCAATGTCAACGTTCCGGGCTTCAGCGACAACATCGATGTCCACTGGACGCGCGACGGCAAGCGGCTGGCCTTCGTCGCGGGCGACGGGCTTTGTCGCCCTCACCGATCTTACCTCCGGCAAGACGCGGCTACGATCCCGGCCACGCCCTGCCTATCGAGACCGACACCGACCCGGGCGAAGGCCGCGCATCGCTGCTCGGTTGGGCACTGGACGGGACGCTTTATTGGCAGCGCGAGGGCGCGCTCTTTGGCACGGCGCCGGACGGCAAACGCGTCTTCCAGCGCGCGTCGAGCGGCCCTGAAGTGGAGGCGGCGATGTCCAGAGACAAGCGCTTCCTGGCAATCGCCGACGGTGCTCTGG
>CAYLJT010000309.1:0-9350 GCA_964383995.1 uncultured Polyangiaceae bacterium | reverse complement strand
CGAAGTAGAACGCCGTCAAGGCCAGGGGGACCACGCTCATCGACAAGAGCACGTGGCTGATCAGGACGGTGAAGTAGGCCGTGCGCAGGGCGCCGGTCCCGAGGTACTTCGTGTCACCGTGGACGTAGTGGTAGATGACGTAACAGACCAGGAAAAGCGCCGAGGCGATGAACGCGCTGACCATCAGGCGCTTGTGGAGGCGGGGAGCGCGACGGCGAATGGCCACATAGCCGGCCACGAGCAGGCTGGCCGATGTGGCGTTGAGACTGGCATTGACCGCCGGTAGGAAAGACAGGTCGACGTCGGTGCTGCTGGGGTCGCCGCTGCGCAACACGAGGAGCCACGCCAGAAACGCCAGGGCCGCCGTGGAGAGCACGGCGTTGAGCGCGAAAAAACCGCGATCTTTGCCGGTATCCGCGGCCTTCGCGGGGACCTCGGGGGTCGCTTCGGGGGCGGCGGCGGCCGGAGGAGGCACGGAGGCGGGAGGGGGTGGTTGGGAAGGTGCCGGCAAGCTCTCGCGTCGAAACACGACCGGCTTGTCTTCTGCGATCACGTCAAGCTCGTCCAGGTTGATGGGCCCGTCGGGGAGGGAAGGCGACGGAGGCAGGGGAGGAAACGACGGCACCTTGAGCCCGAGCGAGGACAGGAAGGGATTGGAGGCCACCGCGCGGGGCACGGAGGGCGCATCGACGAGGCGGGCGAGGGTCGTTCGGCGCGCGTCGAGGTCGGGCCCCGCGAGGTCCTTGAGCCAGGCCCCCACCTCGGTTGGTGTGGCCGGGGCCACGGCCTCGATCAGGGCGTCGCGAAAGGCGGTGGCGGACGCGAAACGGTCGCCTTTGTCTTTGGCCAGGGCGCGCTCGATGACGGAGCCGAGGGCTCCCGGCAGCTGCCCGAGCCCGTGGTCGGAGAGCAGCTCGCCTGTCTCGGACGAGACCGGTCGTGCGCCAGTGAGCGCCTCGACCAACATCAGGGCCACGGCGTATTGATCGGCCCGGCCGTCGAGATCGTCGCGCGCGAGCTGCTCCGGCGAAAAATACGTGGCCTTTTTCGTGGCGGCGGCGGCCTTGGTGAGCCGTTCGCGGGTGCGCGCCATGGCAAAGTCGCAGATCGAGGTCTCGCCGTTCACGCCGACGAGCACGTTGTCGGGCGTCACATCCCTGTGAAACACACCCTTCGGCGCGCGGTCGTCGCGCACGCGATGAGCTTCCGCGAGCCCCGCGAGCACGTCGGCCATCATGCGCACGGCGACCGGCGCGCTCGGGCGGGCCCCACCGCCCTCGACCAGCACCAGCAACTGGCGGAGCGAAAACGACTCGATGTACGGCTCCACCAACGCAAGCTCGCCGGTCTCGTCGAGCACCTCGTCGATGGCCACCACGTTCGGGTGGCGCACGAGGGACGCGAGGCGCGCCTCCTGCCGAAACAAGTTGCAGAAGCCGCGGTCGCGCAGCAGCGCGCGATGGACCCGCTTCAACACCACCACGCGCCCCGACCCGGCGGGCAAACGCCGCGCAATATAGGCGTTGGTCGTGCGACCAGCACCTAGGGGGAGGAGGATCTCGTACGGGCCGACCCGCGGGCCGCGCTCGTCGACCGTGTGCACGGGCGGGACCATACACGCTCCGATCGACGCCGTCAGGTACGAGCGTGCGCGCGCCTTCGTGATAAGAGGCCGCGATCCGTGAGCATCCCCGTCGTCGCGCCCGTTTCCGCCCCCGCCCACGGCGCGCGTCCCACCTCTCCTTTGGCAGGTGTGGTGTGGATGACGGTGGCGGCGGCGCTGTTCAGCGTGATGAACCTCCTCGCGCGCACGGCCTCGAGCCACGTCCCCTGGCAGGAGGTCGTGCTGTCGAGGACGGTGGTCGGAGCGCTGGTGGCGTTCATCGTCGCGCGCTCCCGCGGCGCGTCGCTCACCGTGCACGATCGCAAGCTCGGCTGGGCCCGCACGCTGTTCGGGACGAGCGCGATGTTGTGCGCGTTCTACACGATCACCGCGCCTTCCGTGCCCCTCGGCGACGCCGCTACGTTGTCCGCGACGGCGCCCATTTTCGTCGCGCTCTTGTCACCGCTGCTGCTCGGCGAGCGCGGTGGGCCGGCGGTTTGGGTCTCGACGCTGCTGGCCTTCGTCGGCGTGTTATTCGTTGCAGGTCCAACCTTTGAGCTGTCCGCCCATGTCGCGGCCGTCGCGACGCTCGGCGCCCTGTTCACGGCCCTGGCGATGATCTCGTTGCGCAAGCTCTCGGGCAGCAAGGTGCGTGAGAGCCCCGAGGCCATCGCTCTGCATTTTTCGTTGGTCGCCGCTGCGGTCGCGTTGGTGGTGACCGTCCCGGTGTGGAGGACACCGGACTCGGTGGGCGCTGTGATGTTGGTGAGCGCGGGCGTGACAGGGGGGCTCGCGCAGCTCGCGATGACGCGCGCTTACGCCCTCGATCGCGCGACGCGTATTGGCACCATCGGCTACTTGACGCCGGTCCTCTCGCACGTGCTCGGCACGTGGGTGCTCAACGAACCGTCGCCGGTCTCGGGGCTGTTGGGGACCGCGTTGGTGATCGGCGCGGGCCTGTGGCTCTTTTGGGGAGCGATGCGCGAAGGTCGAGCCGTCAGAGCGACGGATAGCTGAGCACGACCGCCTTTTGCGGGCGATCGATGGAGACCACACGGCTCGTCACGATCTGACGGTCTTCGCCGTCGCTGAAGTAGATCGCGTCGCCGAGCTTGGGCTCTTCGAGGTTCGGGATCACGGCGCCGTTGGCGAACAAGCGCACGGCCCCTTCGACCTTGCGTTGCACCGCCACGTGGCCCACCTGCCAGCGCTTCGAGCGCACATCGCGCACCGCGACGCAGACGTCGTCGCGCACGTGGTACTCGGTGTTGCGCGTGATGAAGACCTTGTGCCGTCGTCGCTCGTGACCTTGGTACGCCATGGCTTGTCGCTCCTCGGGGCCGTCGTTGAAACCCCGTCGTGAGCGGGACGATCGCAGAGGGCAGGGGGCGCGGCCAAATTTCGCGCGGCGCGTTTGGATCCGAGAAACCCCGGCGAACGTGCAACTTTATGCCGCGAATTGTCGGGCACTTGGCTCGCCGTCGGGACCTTCGCCACGATCCGCGCACGCAATGCAACGCCCTGGACCCGGCCTCGCAAAGACCCGCCCCGCCGCGCTCTTCATGAAAAAGAAGGTGGCCCTCGTCGGGCCCATCGCAGGGCGCGTGGCGGCGTTGTTCGCGCAGGCCGACATCGTGAGCGAAGGCCGCGTGACGGCGGCAGTGTACGAGGGCTCGACGAGCGTCGTTCTGCGCCCCGATCCATCGAGCGCCAACGGCCCCGATCTGCGCACGCTGGCCGAGCTCGTGGGGCTCGATCCCCACGCGCGCATCTTGGCGCTGCGCGTGGCCCACCGCGAGGCGTGGGCGCGCGCGGGCAGCCCCCTCGCCACGATCCGCGCGGAGCTCTCCGTCACGCCCCGCACCGACGGCGTGGCGCTCACGCTCGACGTGGTGGCGGCCCTCGCGGGGCGCGGCACGTTGGCGAGCGGCGCCTGATCGTCCGGCGCACGCGCTCATCGAACGTTGCGCCTTGACGCGGCTTGGGGTGTGCGTGATTCGCTCCCATCAGCGGGCTCGGTCGGCCCACGCAAACGGGACATGGGCGAAGAAGAACGCAAGAAGACCGACAACAAGGTCATCCATGTGCTCTTCGGCAAGGGTGGAGGCCGCATCAAGCCTCCGTCCGAGGCGGCCACGCCAACCCCGGCGGGAGCCGCGACGTCGACCGACAACGACGCGTCCAGCTCCGCCAAAGAGCCCGTCACCGACACCTTCGCCGCGGCCGAAGTGGCGAAGCTGCTCGGCCTCACCGTAGGGCGTCTCAAGTCCCTCGACAAAGCCGGCATCGTGGTGCCGAGCGGCCAACGCAAGGGCCGCCGCGCCTACACCTTCTCCGACGTCATCGCCCTCCGCGCGGCCCGCGATCTGCTCAAGCGCAAGGTGCGCCTCAAGGAGGTCGCCGTCGCGGTGCAGAAGCTCCGCGAGACGTTGCCGAAGGTCACCCGCCCCCTCGCCGAGCTGCGCATTGTCTCGGACGGCAACCGCGTGGTGGTCAAGAGCGCGACGGGGGCGTTCGAGCCCGCCACCGGCCAAATGGTCATCGATTTCGACGTGTCGTCGTTGCGCGACGACGTCGTGCGCGTGCTGCGTCCACGCGTGGGGCAAGAGCGCGCGCGTTCGGCCTACGAGCTTTATCTGCAGGCGAGCGAGCTCGACGAAGACCCGGCCACGATGGACGAAGCCGAGGCCCTTTATCGCAAGGCCGTCGAGCTCGATCCGTACTTGGCAATCGCCTACACGAACCTGGGCAACATCTGCTTTCGCAAGCGCGACGACGCCCAGGCCGAGGCCCACTACCGCGAGGCGTTGGCCCTCGATCAAGCCCAGCCCGAGGCCAAGTACAACCTGGGCTACGTGATGCTGGAGCGCGGCGATCCGGCCCAGGCCGTGGAGTTTTTTCGAGGCGCGATCGAGGCGGACGCGACCTTCGCGGACGCCTATTTCAACCTGGCCATGGCCTACGAAGAACTCGGCGACGCCAACCGCGCGCGGCCCTGTTGGCGCCGTTATCTGGAGCTAGAGCCCACCGGGACGTGGGCCGACATCGCGCGCAAACACCTTTAGAACAAGGTCGATCGGCTATTTTTTGCCTTCCGGCGCCGGGGGCAGAATCGCGTCCGCGCTTGTGGTGCTGGGGTTCGAATGCACGCTCTGCGATTCGCCCGGGCCCACGGTCACGACCATCGTGCGATTGCCGCCGCGCTCGTCCACGAACGTCACCTCGTGGGTGCCCGGTTTGACCTTCAACATGTCGATGGGCGTTTCGCCCACCGCCTTGCCGTCGAGCAAAATCTTCGTGGGGACCGACGAGGAGATCTCCAAAAATGCCACGTTTTCCCCGTCGTTTTCGATCGGGATTTCGTCGTCCGGGACGGGCGTCGTGGTCTTGGGGGGCTCGGGCGGCGGCGTCGCGCCGCCACATGCAACGAGACCCACAACCGCACAGAGGCTCAGAAAACGCAGGGATTGGTGCATCACCTCTCTACCAGAGCCCCCTTGGCCCTCGGATGTCAAGCGGAGCTGCCTTCGAAGACGAGCCATGAGGTGCTTCGCCGCGCGTTCCGTGGTAGGCGCGCGCCGTGAGTCGAGAGAGCCTCGTTCGTAACCTCGCCCAAGCCATCGTCGACGCGTTGAAGTCCGCGGGGCACGTGCTGCTCGTGCGTGGCGGCACCGACAAGCTCGTGCGCGAGCTGGAAGGTCACGTGGGCCAGAAGCTCGAGGCCGTGTTGCCCGACCTTCTGCGCGGCGCGGCGGTGGGCGACATGGAGAGCACGTTCGGCTCCGAAAAGGCCGACGAAGCCGTGGAAGGCCTGGTGGCCACGCTGGCCGAGAGCTTGATGGAGTCGGAGCACGTCGAGGACGTGTTCGGCGACGACGCGGTGATCGAGCGCGACGTGTTCCGCGCTGTCCGAGACACGCTGCTCTCCCCCGACGGCGCCGAGCTGGTGGCCGAGCCGGCGTCCGAGCCCCTCGTCGTCAAACTCGACACCCTCGGCTACATCGCCGCGACAACGGCCCGGCGCGCCGAGCCCGATCTGCTCGAAGAAGCCTTGGAGCGCGCTGCGCGGGCGGTCCGAGGCGAGCTGAAGAAGCTCAACGCCAAGGCCCTCGAAGCGACCTTCGATCTGCCGAACGAGGGCCCCGACGCGCGCATCGAGCTCGAAGAGGCGGTGGCCGAGGAGCTCGAAGCGCTGGTCGATATGCGCCTCGTGAAGCTTCCGACGGTGGAGCGGCGCGTGAGCCTGACGCGCACCATGACGGCCGCGCAGCTCGCAGCCCTGCGTCCGCGCATCGAGGCCGTCGTCACGCAGCGCAGCCGCGGCTCCGCCGACGCGCGCATCGCCGACGACGAGCTCGTGCTCACCATCACGCCGCTCTCCGAGCAAGACGCGGCGGAGGTCGTCGAGGTCGCCGATCGGCTCGTTTACGATATGCGTGCGCTGCTCGCGACGATCCTCTCGCCCGATGCGCTCGACGCCGCGGACGACGAAGAAGAAGACGACGACGACGAGCACGACGAAAGGTCCACGCCGATCCCCGCGTCGGCGAAGCCTCCGACCTCGTCGAAGGCCCCCGCTTCAGCGAAGGCGCCGACGTCCACGAAAGCGCCAACGTCCTCCAAGGCACCGGCGTCCGCGAAGGCGCCGACGTCCTCCAAAGCCCCGGCGTCCGCGAAGGCACCGGCCTCGACCAAGGCCAAGGCAGCCGCGAAAGACGCGGACAGCGAGAAGCCGGCGAAGAAGGCCGCCGCGAAGAAGGCCGCCGCAAAGAAGGCCTAGCGCGTCCGAGGGCGATGCCGCCCGGCGTGGACGCTCACGTCACGCGACGCTGCAAAAGCCTTCGTAGTCGACGTAGTGCGTGATCGTCGGCGCGTCGCCACAGACCGGGCACGCGGGATCGCGCTCGAAGCGCAGCTCGCCGAACTTCATGCGCAGAGCGTCGTAGGTGAGCAGGCGCCCGAGCAACGACGTGCCGCGACCGAGCAGCAGCTTGAGCGCCTCGGTGGCCTGAATCACGCCGATCATGCCTGGCAAAACGCCGAGCACGCCGGCCTCTTGGCAGCTCGGCGCGAGGTCGGGCGGGGGCGGCTCGGGGACCAGGCAGCGGTAGCAGGCTGCGCCGGCCCCGGGGACGAAGGTGGTGGCTTGCCCCTCGAAGCGAAAGATCGAGCCGTGAACCACCGGCTTGTTCATGAAAATCGAAGCGTCGTTCACGAGGTAGCGGGTTGGAAAATTGTCGCAGCCATCCACCACGACGTCCCACCCCGAAAAAACGCGCTCGATGTTCGCGCTCGTCAGGCGCTCCTGAAACTTCACCACGTTGATCTCGGGATTCAGGTCTTTCAAAGCCTTTTCGGCGCTCTCGACCTTGGGCGTACCGACCCGCGAGGTGGTGTGCAGGACTTGGCGTTGCAGGTTCGACGCGTCGACCGTGTCCGCGTCGACGAGGCCCAGCGTGCCGACGCCCGCGGCCGCCAGGTAGAGCGCGGCGGGGCTCCCGAGGCCTCCCGCGCCGAGCAACAAAACCTTCGACGCGAGCAGCTTGGCTTGCCCCGCTTCGCCCACCTCGGAGAGCAGCAAATGCCGCGAATAGCGCGCCCTTTGTGCGTCGCTGAGCTGCGGGGGTCGCTCCGTCGGGAAGCCCAAATCTTTCCAACGTGCGAAACCCGGGTGGGCGCTCTCGACCCGCGTGTAACCGAGGCCCACGAGCGTTTGCGCGGCGAAGAGCGAGCGCACGCCGCCCGCGCAATACACAACGATCGGCGCATTTCGGTCGGGGATTTTGGCCTCGACCTGCATCTCCAAGAAGCCCCGCGGCAGGCTCAGCGCGCCCGGGATGAGGCCCTCGCGCGTCTCGTCTTTTTCGCGCACGTCGACGAGCAACATGGGCTCGCGCGCATCGAGGCGACGCTTGATTTCTTCGAGCGAGACCGTCGCAGTGGCGCGACGGGCCTGTTCGAGGATCTCGGTGTAGGTGCGCGACACTACTCGGCCGCGGGCAGCAGCTCGTAGGTGGAGCGCAGCGAAGCGAGCACCTCTTCTTTGAGCTGACCGCCTTCGCACTTGAGCTTGGCCGTGCGACCGTCCGGCGTGATCTCGACGATCTCCGCCTTTTGGCCCTTCTCGGTGCAGAAGGTGAGCACCTTGGTGCCCGCGGCGAGGCGGCCGCTGCGCAGGGACTTCTTAGGCACCTTGATGATCGCGGCGTCGGCCTCGCGCTTGACGTTCACGTCGGCGCCGAGCACCTCGGTGACCGTGCCAAGCTCGACCTCTTTCTCGGGCAAACGAAGCTGCGACCAGACGCGCGTGCCGACGAGCTGATCGTCGGGCAGGACCCAATCTTGCGTGTCAGCCGAGGCGAGACGCGCGGAGGGCACCCAGCCGATGGCCTTTTCGAGCATCGCGACGAGCGTGCCGGAGCTCGGCTCGTCGACCGAGATCAGCGCGCGATTGCCCGCGAAGCCGAGGACCCAGATCTTGCCGCCGTGCACGATGTCGCGCTTCGATGCGCCGTCAGCGTTGTCGCCGGGCGTAACGGCGATCTTGCCGTGGGCGAAGCGGACCTCGGGGCGCTTCAAGGGCTTGATACGGAGCTTCTGCGCCTGCACCCAGGTGGCGAGCATGAAGCGCTTCTGTTCGACCTCGGCGGGCATCGCGTTGGCGGAGAGCTCGGCGCCTTCGCTCGTCGCCATCACGCGCCAGCGCGCGATCTCGAGCAGCCCGTCGATTTGCTTGAGCAAGGCCGGCGCGCGCGTGCTGCCGATGCCAGCGTCGGCGAGCGACACGACCTCCTTGGCGATGCCGTCGCGGATGGGCTTTTGCAGCTCTTGGACGTGCGTCTCGGTGGCGTCACCGCGGGCCAAGGCGTCGTCGAGCTTCTTGCGCGCGTCGGCCCATTTTTGCGCCTTGATGTCGGGCAAAAGGGCCGTCGCCAGGCCCGCGACGATGAAGCCGTCGACGTCTTTTTTGAGCTTGTTCGTGGCCGTATCACCGAGCACCACCACGATCGACTCGCCCTCCACGAGCTTGCGCGCATCGGCGTATTTCTCGGCGCTCACGCGCTCGTTCACCACGCCCTCGACGCATTTCACCGCCATCGTGCCGATTTCAGCGCGCAGCTCGCGCGTGAAGGCCTCGCTGCCCAGCTCTTTGATCTTCTTCGCGAGGTCGTCGAAGGTCTTGCCGCATTCGCCCGCCTTGAAGCCGTCTTCGCTCTCGTTGGCCCACAGCTTTGCGACCTTCTTGTCGATCTTGTCTTCGAGGGTCGAGATATCGAAGGCGAGGGCCTCCACGTTCAACTTCTTGGTCTCTTCGAGGAGCTGCCGCGCCTCCGCATACTTCTTCGAAGCGAAGGCCTCGTTCGCGAGGTTGAGCTTGCGCTTGCCCTCTTCGAACTTGCGTTGCTCTTCTTTTTCTTCGGCGCTCACCGGATTTTGCGGCGGCGGCTCAGCGCCACCACACGCGGCGACGCTGCCGAGAGCCAAAAGAAGCGCGAAAGGGACGCCCATACGGAGGGAAGAGACGCGGCCAATCTTCATGTTGGCGGGACTTTCCCACCTCGGCCCGAGCAACGTCAACTTGCTTGACCTTGCCCACCTCCGGCCCTAGGCCGGCCCCCCATGAGCGAGCACGAAGAGGACCCTTCAAAAGCCCACGACCCCCTCTTCTCCGAGCCAAAGATCGCGATCAACCGTGTCTATACCCGCAAGGGAGACGCGGGAAAGACGGCCCTTGTGGGGGGGCAGC
>CAYLJT010000308.1:0-9372 GCA_964383995.1 uncultured Polyangiaceae bacterium | reverse complement strand
CCGGCTCAGGTGCAGGCCGCCGCGTCGTTCATCGAGGACACGCGCAGGCTCGAGCTCGCCAAGGTGACCGCCGAGCTTGCGACGCTCGGTTACGACTGGTCCCCGGCGCCGGAAGGCGTGACGGGTCCCGAACGCAACGAGTACGAAGTGAAGGTCGAGACCGATCCGGCGAACGGCGAGGTCACAGCCGGGCAGCCGATGTGGCTCACGGTCAGCGTGAAGAACAACGGGAGCCGCCCGGTGTATCGCCTACGCGCCTCGACCGAGAGCGATAGCCCCTATTTTTCGGGCCGCGAGCTCGTGTTCGGCAAGATCGATCCGGGCCAGAGCAAGACCGCCAAGGTGCCCCTCGGGTACTGCGAGATCGAGGGCTACAAGTTTGGCTCGACGAAGCCTCGCGACCTCAACGCCAAGCGCATCTGCAAAATTCCGATGGACGCCCTCACGCGTCAGGACGGCGTCACCGTTCAATTCGAGGCGGCCGGCATGACGCAGCCCGCGCCCGTCGAGGTTCGTCCGACGGTGCATGCGCTGCCCCGCCCGCAGTTCCAATATTCGTATCAAATCGCCGACGATCGCGCGGGCAACGGCGATGGCCGCGTGCAGAAGGGCGAGAAGCTCAGCATGTACTTGACCGTGAAGAACGTCGGGCCCGGCAGCTCGTTCGACGGTCAGGCGAACATCGGAAACCTCTCGGGCGATGGCCTGTTCTTGCACGCCGGCCGCTTCGATATTTCGAACATGGCCGCGGGCGAAGAGCGCCGCGTGACGTTCACCTTCGACGTCGAGCCCCAGCTCCAGGGCGACGAAGCCACGCTGTCGCTCTCCGTCGGCGATCGCGATCTGCGTGAATTTGCCACCGAGAAAGTGAAGATCGCGATCGAGCCGCAGGTCGCGCTCGGGGCCGCTTCGGGCGTCAAGAAGGCATCGGCCGCAGGCGCGACGCTGTACCCGAGCCCGGCGCGCGATCGCGCGTTCGGACGGCTGCTCTCGGGCACCGCGGTGTCCGTCCTCGGTAGCGTCGGCGATCTCGAGAAGGTGCAGCTCGACGACGGTCGATTCGCGTTCGTTGCGTCGTCCGACCTCGTGGCGGGCGGCGGCGCGCCGCGCGGCGCCGTGCGCTTCGAGGACATCTACAACCACGCCCCGCCGAAGGTCGACGTGAAGGTCTCGGCCATGGCCACGCGCGACGAAAAGGTCAAGGTCTCGGGCACGGCGTCGGACGGCGAGAAGCTCCTCGATGTCGAGATCTTCGTCGGCTCGCGGAAGCTCTACTACCTCTCGAACCGCGACGGAAAAGACCCGAAGAGCGCCAGCTTCGACTTCGACGCGCCGCTGCGACCGGGCGTGAACTTCATCGTCGTCATCGCTCGCGAGACGGCGGACACCACCTCCCGGCAGGTGATGGTCGTGCGCCGCGACGGTCCCAACGGCGAGCTCCTCAAGACGCCGAAGAGCGACGATGCCATCGATGATTGGTTGATGGAGCGCGGCGACGACGAGTAGCCGCCATGGGAATTTTGGCCTGGCTAGGTCTTCGCAGACGCGACGACCAAACGAACCTCGACGAGCTTGTCTCGGACCTCCGCGCCGCCCTGCCCGGCGATGAGGCCGTGCTCATTCGCTACATCGCGATCGTCGCCGTGTTGCTCACGCGCGTCGCGAGCTCCGACGGTGTGTTCTCCGATCAGGAACAGAGCACCCTTCGCGGCTTGTTGGAGCGCGTGGGGCGCTTGAGCCCGAGCGCCGTCGACGCCGTGTGCGACACCCTCGAACGGGGCATGACGGAGCTCACGACCGGGGAGCTCGACCTTTGCTATCGCGAGCTCAAGTCCCTGTGCGATCGCGAAGAACGGCTGCAGATCTTGCGGTTGCTCGTGCGCATGGCTGCGGCCGACGGCGCGCTTTCTGCGGCCGAGGCGACGGAGATTCGGCTCATCGGCGAGAAGATCGGCGTGGCCCCCGAAGACATCGCCGCCATCGAGCACGATGCGGGCAACGGAGCAGCGGGCCCTGACGCCGCGTCGTGAGTTAGCCGTCCTCCCTCGAAATCGGGCTCAGGCCTCGATTTTTGGCTCGCTCGGCGGCGCGCCTGCGTCGGATGAATGTGGCGGATCGAGCTCTTAGCTCTGCTCGTGCGGCTCGGGCTCGACCTTGTCTTGCGACATGCGCATGGCCGACAGCGTTACGAAGGCGACGAACGTCCCCGCCCCGATCAGCGCGATGAGCACGCCAACATCGAACACGTAGTGGGCGTCGGTCGCGCCTCCGGTACCCATCAAGAAGATGCCAAGGAGCGTGATTCCTGCGCCGATCACGGGGTCGGGACCGGGGCGCGCGGGGGATGCGGGGGCGGCCGGTTCGGACTTCTTTTCCAAGGTGGAAGGAGCTTCGGGGGCGTCGCTGGGAGAGTCGCTCACGCGAAGCAGTCTAGCAAATGGGTGGCCACAACGAAAAGCGCGGGACACGACTCCGACGAGCGGCGATAAAGTGGCGCTCATGGCCAAGCACAAGGCGCCTCCCGGGCCGCCCTCCGAAGCGCCCCAGGCAAAACCAGCGATGCGAGTCTTGACTTCTCGCAACGAAGGTCCGCGCCGCGCCCCGCCCAGCGGGCCCATCACCATCTTCCACAACCCTCGCTGCAGCACCTCGCGCAAAGTCCTCGCACGCCTGCGCGACCTCGGCCTCGATCCGATCGTGGTCGACTACCTGGCCACGCCGCCGTCGGCCCTCCAGCTGGCCGACGTCGCGCGCAAAGCCGGCATCCACCCGCGCGAGATGTTCCGCAAGAAGGAGCCGATCTTCGCGGAGCTTGGCCGCTCCTTCGAGGATTACGGCGCGGCCGCGGCCATCGCGGCCATGGTGGAGCACCCCATCCTCATCGAGCGACCCATCGTGATCCGGGGCGATCGCGCGGTGATCGCGCGTCCCCCCGAGCGCGTCGAAGAGCTTTTGAGCCCGCCAGCACGGGTCATCCCGATTCGTCGCTTGCGTCGGCCCAAGAAGGTGGCCTCCCCCAAGGAGTAAAGTTTGAGCGCAAACGAAATGGGCTTCGCGGGCCTCACCGTGGTCTGCTTCGAAAGCCGAAGGGCCGACGAAATGGCCTCGCTCGTCGGCCGGCACGGGGGCGTCGCGCTGAGCGCACCGACGATGCGCGAGGTCGCGCGGCACGATCACGAGGCCGCTCGTGCCTTCGCTGAGGGCCTTCGCGCGGGCCGCTTTCACGCCGTGGTGCTGATGACCGGGGTCGGCACGCGCGCGCTGATCGAGGCCATCGCTGACGTCATGACGCGGGACGAGCTGGCGGCCGAGCTAAAGAAGGTGGTGGTGCTCGCGCGTGGACCGAAACCCTCGGCCGTGCTGCGGGAAATGGGCGTTCGCGGGTTCCTCGCGGCGCCCGAGCCCAACACCTTTCGCGAGGTGTTGAGCACCCTCACGCCGCACGTTGCTTTGGGGCACCACGTCGCGCTGCAAGAGCATGGCGAGCCCAGCGTCGAGCTGGTCGAGGCTCTCGTGCGCGCGGGCGTCGTCGTGCATCCGATCGCGGTTTACCGTTGGGATCTCCCCGAAGACACGGCCCCCCTTCGACGCGCGCTCCGGGCCGTCGCCGAAGGGCAAACGCAGGTCGCGCTCTTCACGAGCGCTCAACAAATTCGCCACGCGCTGCTCATCGCGAGGGAGATGGGCATCGAAGACGAGGTGAAGGCGGGTCTACGTCGGGGCGTCATTGGCTCCGTAGGGCCGGTGTGCAGCGCATCGCTCCTCGCCGAAGGGCTCGCGCCCGACGTCGAGCCTGAGCACCCGAAGATGGGGCCTCTTGTCCGAGACAGCGCGCTCCGCTGCCCCGCCCTGCTGGCGTCGAAAGGCGCCGCGCCCGCTCTTTCCTCGCGCGGTTTGGCCTAGGCCGCGGAGGGCCTACGCCGCCACGCGGGCGACGACCAAGTCGAGCAGGGCGCGCAATGCGGGCGTCGAGATGTGCTGCTCGCGCGCGACGTCGAGGAGCGCGTTGCCCATCGCGACGTGTTGAGCTCCAAGCTTCGGCCCAAAGTGCTGCTCGATGAAATGCACGGCCTCGGGGGAGACGCGCTTGGCCAAGCTGACCCCGGCCTTGAGCGTGAAGGGTCCCACGAATTTCATGAGCAGTCCGGCCGTCGACACCACGTGACCAAGCGTCTTCGCGATGGCATCGGACTCCTTCGCGGCGTCGAGCATGAGGCTCACGAGGTGCTTGTCGGCCAGCGCCGCGTCGACCGAGCCGGCCGCCGCGATCGTCAGCACGAAGGGGAAGAACGCGGCCGTGGTGGCGGCGTTGGTCGCGCCCACGTTCTCTTCGACACGCGTGATGATCCCCGCACGCGAGAGGTGGCGCGCGAGCTCGCCCCGTTGGTTGCGCTCCTTCGGCGTGAGCCCGTCTTCGATGAGCGTGGCTTGGGCCTTGACGATCCAGTACCTCACCGCGCCCGCGTCGTTTTCGTACCCGACCACGCCTGGCATCGCGGGTACGACCGTGCGCCCGAGGGCGCCCTCCAACACGTCCCGCGCCCCGGGCAACATGGGCGTGAGCATCACGATCGGCGCCTCTCGCGCGGCTTCCAGGTGACGCGCCAGCTCGGCGTTCACTTGGTCTGCGCGCACCGTCACGAGGATCGCGTCGCTGCTCGCTGGCGCGTCGAGCACACGGTGGGGCTCTTCCAGCGCATCGTGGCCGCCATCGCCGTTGACTTGTTCGATGACGAAGGGCTCGTCGTCGTTGAGCCGTTCTTTGCGGACCACGAACGAGACGTCGATGAGCGAGCGAGCGAGGCGTGTTCCGTACACGCGCCCGAGGGCCCCGGCACCCACGATGGTGACATGCATGACCTGGTGCTAGCCCTCATTTCTCGGCGAAGGAAGCGCGGCGAGCACGTCGCAATGCGTCAGAACTGTTTGCGCGAATCGATCAGGATGGTCACCGGCCCGTCGTTCTCCACCACCACGCTCATCATCGCGCGGAAGCGGCCGGTGGCGACGCTCAGGCCGTGCTTCTTCGCCTCGGCGACGAAGCGCTCGTAGAGCTCTTGGGCGCGCACGGGCTCCATCGCGCCGTCGAAGCTCGGGCGGTTCCCGCGGCGCATGTCGCCGAACACCGTGAACTGACTCACGACGAGCAGGCCCCCGCCGGCGCGCCCCAAGGGCCAGCTCATCTTGCCGTTTTCATCGGGGAAAACCCGCAAATTTACGATTTTGCCGACGAGGTAGTCGACGTCCTTCTCGTCGTCCCCGGCGCCCGCGCCGACGAACGCCACGAGGCCGCGCTCGATGGCCCCCACGACTTCACCGTCGACCTCGACCCGCGCCGCGCGCGTGCGTTGAACGACCGCGCGCATGGCTCAGCCGAGCCGCATTTCTTTCATCAGCTTGGCCGTGAGCGCGAAGTACGTCGAGCGGTCGTAGGGCTTGTTCAAGATGTGGAAGTCTTTGTCGGAGAGCCCCACGCAGCCAAAGCAATAGGTGCAGCCGTGGCAATCGACGCTCTTGATGACGTAGCTCGAGCGCGAGCAGTTCTCGCTCGCCACACAATGGTTGCAGCTCAAAAGGTTTTTGCTGTCGCGGCAATGCGTGCAGCCCTGGCAGTGCTCGCAGCTCACGCAGTAGTGGCAGCGCGCGAGGGCCTTGCTCGACTTGCAGAACGTGCTGTCGCTGCAGCGTTCGCAGGCCGTGCACATCACGCAGCGCAGGTTGTCTTTGCGACCTTCGTGCTCGCGCAGCAGGGCCGCCAGGCCCGCTTCTAGCTCGGCGCGGTTCATGGCCGCCCCGGCAGGCGCACGGGGCCCGAGCCGACGCGCTTTCGGAGCGCCGACGCGGCCTCCCGTGTCGCTTCGTCCTCGGCCAGCTCTTCGATGCGCCGCAGCCGCGATTCGAGCACGGTTTTGCGCTGCGGCAGCTCACCCACGAGCAAGCGCCCAAGGGCGTTGATCGCCGACAGCACCAGGGCCTCGTCGCGGTGTTCGAGGAGCTGAAGTTGAACGTCCTGCTCTTCGGGGAGCGCGTGCCCGGCGCGCAGCAGCTCGTCCGTGGTCTTCGAGATCGCGGCTCGGCCCTCGGCGGACAGCAGCTTGCCAAGCAGGCGACGTCGCTCCGCGGTCTTGGGATCGATCTCGGGGGGCGCGCTCAGCACGATGCGCTGCGGCGATTTGGTTTGTCCCAAGGCCTTGGGCTCCTCCGCACGCACCTCTCGCTTGGGCGAGAACAAAGCCTCCAGCGCTGCGCGGGCTTGCTTGTTCTGCCTTCGATCCTCGTGCTCGGTCGCCGTCGTCGCGCTCTTCGTCCGGGAGCGATTCGCGTCGATCTCGGGGTTATGCCAGACCTTGGTCGTCCCGTTGCGCTGTCGCCGCATGATGCTCGTAGAGGGGCTCTGGGAGCCTGGTCCCGACCCGCTCGGACCGACAACTACCACAAGCCCGGACCTTCGATGCCCCGAAAATTGGGCCTTTTTGGCGACAAGGATGCACGCTCCCACGCGAGGCATCCCGTGAACCTCTCCCTTCCCCCACGCTTTCGTTCGGTTTCCACCCTAGGGGCCTGCGTCTTGGCGATCTCGCTGGGGTTCCTCGTCCCGACCCAAGCCGCCGCCGATCCTGGCAAGGCCACCGCGACGTCCTCCGACGACGCCCCGAAAAAGCCTCCGAAGAAGAAGTCGGCGCAGGCGAAGGCTGCCAAGAAGACCGCCAAGGCAGCGCAGAAGGCCGCGCCGGCGAAGTCCGAAAAGGCGACCCCCGCGAAGTCCGAGACGAAGCCGAGCAAGGCCACGCCTGCCTCGAAGAGCAAACCGAAGGCGACGGCGAAGACGAAGGCCGCCGCGAAGCCCTGCGCAATTCCCCCTTCGACCATCGATCGCAACGGCCTCGAGGCCGAGACGTTTGCGCTCGTGGACTGCAAGGGGCGACCGCTTCCCGAGGCGCAAGCGCGGCTGTCGGTGCTGGCGAGGCCCTTCGGCGTGGAGCGACCGGCGGAAGAAAAGGACGCAAAATCGCCCTCCGACGAAGGGGTTTTGCTCGACGAAGGGATCGTCACCCGACTCTTTCTCATCGCCCACGAGTTTCGCGGCAAGACGGTCTCCCTCGTGAGCGGCTACCGCCCCGGGAGCAGCGGCTCGTTGCATCAAAATGGTCGCGCCATCGATGTGCGCGTGGCGGGCGTCGAAGGAGCCGATGTGAGCGCGTTTTGCCGCACGCTGCCTGACACGGGCTGCGGCTTCTATCCGAACAGCGGCTTCGTGCACATCGACGTGCGCGAGCACGGCACGGGCTCCGTGTGGTGGATCGACGCGGCCGGGCCCGGTGAGCCGCCGCTCTACATCAACGCCTGGCCCCCCGATGAGAAGCCCGATGCGTCGGATGGCCAGGTGATGGCGACGGCCGACACGCCCCGCGCGCCCGACGCTGCAAAGCCCGAGGCTTCTGCCGATGCGCCCAAGCCCGAGGTGGCCGCGGGCGCGAAGAGCGAGCCAGCGAAGGCCGAGAGCTCGAAGGGCGAGCCGCCGAAGGCCGAAGCGAAGCACGCGAAGAAGAAAAAGAAGCGCACCGCCCGCGCCTCCAAAGATCAGCCCGGCGCCAAGACCACGAAATAAGGGCAGTTAATGCTCCCTCGGGTTGGGGATGGACATTCGTCCAACCTTTGGCGAACCTTCGCGCCCCGCAGCGGCCTCGACGATCGGTCGGCCGCAGGCAGCTCACCTTGGCGCTGGAGGCGCTCATGCAATATTTCGGCTTTTTTCTCGTGATTGTAGCCATTGTCGCCATCGTGGTTGGCGTGATGCAGCAGATGAAGGCGAAGAAGATTCTCGCTGCGCCCTTCAAGAAGACCGGTGAAGTTGCCCAAAATCCCAACTCCGGAGACGCGAAAGGTCTCGTGAGCTGCGAAGGGGCGATTCAGGTGCAGCAACCGATTTACGCGCCCTGCTCGGGCAAGCCCTGCGTTTACTACGAGGTGGAAGTCGAGCGCCTCTGGGAGAAGACCGTTCAAACCGAGAACGGCCTCAAGACGGAGAAGGGCAAGAGCAACGTCAGCACCAACAAGACGGGCTCGGTGTTTTGGATCAACGACGGCTCGGGCCCCGTCGGCGTCGACGCGCAGAAGGACGTCGATGTGGATCTCGAAAAGTCCTTTGAGCAGACGCAAAACGTCTCGTGGGGCGACATCGTCTTCGGCAACTTCCGTGTGCACGTTCCGGCGCACCACGGCGACCAACGCACGACAGGCATCAAGGCCACCGAGAAGATCGTCAACGCTCAGGGCAACCTGTTCGTGATGGGCAAGCAAGCGGGGCCCACCGTGACGGCGACCGAAGGCATGCTCGGCAAGCTGCTGATGTCCACGAAGGGCCGCGAGAAGCTGATCGGTGCGACCAAGCGCAACGCGCTAATCGGCTTCATCGCGGGCGGCGTGTTGTTCGTCCCAGGCGGGTACTTCTCGATCTTCGGCGAGCCGCCGGTCGACAACTGCGCCAACATGCAAGACGCGATCGCCAACGTTTGCACGGGCCACATCACCGACGACGCCGGCAACGACTACAACTGGACCGTGACCCAGGCCGGGACCTACACCGTGCAGGTGCTGCAACCGGGCGTGAAGATCCCCATCATCCCCACGTTGACCATCAAGGACGCGACCGGCAAAGAGCTTACGGGCGGCGTGCCCGAGCTCGATAAGTTCACCGCGAAGTTCGAGCCCGGCGTTTACAAGATCAATGTGCGCGACTCGATGCCCGGCGACGCGGCCAAGTTCCAGGGTGGTTTCAGCTTCTCGCTGAACATCACCGGCGACCCCAGCAATGCGCCTGCGGCGGCGGGATCCGGCGGCGCCGCGGCGTCTTCGGCGAAGGCTCCGACGGCCCCTGCGAAGCCCGCGACGCCCGGCAAGCCCGGCCCCGCGGCGGCCCCCAAGGGCAGCGGCAAGGGCTGGTAAATCGGGGCGCTTTAGCGCTCCCCAGCTCGCATCACCCCGCGGGCGAGGTTAGGCTTCCGGCGTGTCCGACGAGCCCCTCGCCCGCGATGTTTTTCGGCGCGTCTACGCGCTGCTCGACGCGATGGAAGCGGCGCAACGCGACAAGGTGCTTGCCCTCGCGCGACGAATTCTTCCCCATCTCACCGCGGAAGATATTCGCAATCCGCACGATTTCCCGGACCTCGCCGACCCCGATTGGCATTTCGAAGACGGGCAGCTCACGGGCATTCAGTCCGTTCGCTTCGCCCTCCGTGGTCTCGAGGAAGAGCTTGAGGGCCGATGAGCGCATCGCGAAAAAAGCCTGAAAAGAAGGCCAAAAAGGCATCGCCTTCGGGGGCCGATACGCCGTTCTATCTGCCCTTCTCGACCATCGAAAAGCGGGCCAAG
>CAYLJT010000307.1:0-9391 GCA_964383995.1 uncultured Polyangiaceae bacterium | reverse complement strand
GGGCTTCGGCGAGGAACGAGCGGGAAAGGGGCAGACCTCGGCGAGCGAGGCCCTTCGAAGGACCCCTGAGCAGCCCGTGTGCCAGCTCGTCGAGATCGGAAATTCCCCGCGAAAACGAGGGAATTGCGGGCCAACGACAGGCGCCGTCAACCGACGGGTAACAGTCCTAGCGTCGATAGCGCAGCCGGCCCCGGCTTCGGTGCTCCTATCGACGTCGTCCTGTTCGACCAAGCCGGACGCCGCAAAGACCCCCGCGATGCAAATCGCGTCGTCTCCGCAGACCGTGCCGTCCGCGACGGAGCTGTCGCAGGTCCCGTCGGCTCAATCCACTGCCCAAGAGCCCAAGGGCATTCTAAGCTTCGCTCGATGAGCACCAACGCAAACCCGCAGAAGCTATCGCGCCGGCACTTCCTCGCCACGTTGGCCGCCGCGAGCGGTTCGCTCTCTTGCGCAGCGTCCAGCACCCTGGCCGTCAGCCGACCCGATCCGGCACGTTTTGACGCGTGCACCGCGGGGCGACGTCTTTCGATTCTTACCTGGAACATCTTCATGATGCCGGAGTGGGTAGGCGAGAGCCCGCTAAACCAACGGCGTGCCGCGGGGGTAGCCAGGACCCTCCTCGAAGAGGACTTCGACATCGTATGCTTGCAAAAGGTGTTCGACGCGGGCGCGCGCGCCGTCCTCGAAAAGTCCCTGTCTGCCCGCTACCCCCATCGCTACGGTCCCGCCAACGATGGTTGCCTGTTGCTGAGCAGCGGCGTCTGGGTGCTCAGTCGACATCCCCTCACGGACTACCGAGCGATCGAGTTCGCCGAGTGCTCGTCTTGGGAATGCTTCTCGCGCAAGGGCGCGCTGCTCGTCTCGGGCACCTGCGGAGATACACCGTTTCGCCTCATCGCGACCCACTTGCAAGGCGAGGAGGGGCCGGTGTTTACACCCGAGAACCAGACCGTTCGCGAGCTACAGATGATCGCGATTCGCGATCAGCTCATCGTGCCCAACGTCGAAGACCAGGTGCCGTTCATCGTCTGCGGCGACTTCGGCACACCGCGCTTCGCGGACTCCAGCGGGCACGAGACCACGAGCTATCGCCGGATGCTCGCCATCTTGGGCGTCGAAAACGGCCGGGAGCGGCGCAATTCCTTGGACGAGGTGAACAACGAGCTCGCCAAAGCAGCGACCGCCCGCCAAAACGAAGTCGACTATGTCCTTGTTCAAGACAACGGGTTTGACCTCCGCGTAGAACGAAGGCGGCACGTCTTTCAGGACCATAGCTGGGACACGGAGGGTCACCGCTGCGACCTGTCCTACCACTATGCCATTGGCGCCACCTTAACCTTTGGCGCGCGGTAGGTTCGCTGCGCGCAGGTTGTTTGTCAGAAGTGCTAGCAGCGAGCCGTATCCAGGGGTGAAACGACGCTCAGGCGTCGGGAGGATGTGGCCGTGCGTTTGCTCTACGGTATCGTGGTCTTCGCGCTATTGTCTCTGACATCGTGCTACCGCTACTCGGTCACCTCCGACGTCAGCGGGGCAGAGGAATTTTTCCACAAATCCACCGTTCAATGGTCTTACCTGTGGGGCCTCGTGGAGCCCGAGCCCTTCGATGTCACCTCCTCCGAGGTGACGCCGGCGCTGTCTTGTCCTGCGGGCTCATCCCCCAAGTCGGTCGCGGCCGAGGACAATCTTCTCTACGGCGCGATCACGCTGACGACGCTGGGCGCCGTGAGCCCGCTCAAGCTGTCGTGGATATGTGCGGCGCCCAGCTCGGGCATGCCCACCGAGGAAGGCCCGTGATCACCACCATCGCCCATCAGCCGTGGACCGCTCGCCACAAGGCGCCTGGCGTAACGCCCGACGCGTTCTTTCGCGTAACGACCTCGGCCACCTGCGCAGACGGCTTTGCCGCCGTTCAAGAGGCGAACGCTGCCTACGCCAGTCTCCTACGGCGCGCCCTCGACGAAGGTAAGACCCTGCGTGCCGTTGGCGCCGGTTGGTCGCTGTCGGACGTCGCTCTGAGCCGGCACTTCATGGTCGGAACCGAGCTTACCCCCTGCGTGCAAGCCAAGCTGTCCACCTCGTTTTGCGCTCCCGGGGTAGACGCCAGATCCTTTGCTTTTGTGCAGGCGGGGGCAAAAGTGGAGGCCGTTCACAAAGAGCTCTCCAAGCACGGGCGCTGCTTGGCCACGTCGGGTGCAAGTGGTGGTCAAACGTTCGCCGGAGCCATCTCCACGGGGACCCACGGGGCGGCCTTCCGTTTTGGTGCCATGCCCGAAATGGTGCACGCCCTCCACCTGCTCACGCCATCGCGGAGCCTCGTTCTGCAGCGAGCGGGCGGGCCGATCAATGGCGCATTCGCCGCCATGCTAGGCGCAGAGCTGATCGAGGATGGCGCGCTTTTCAACGCGGCCCTCGTCAGCATGGGCGCGATGGGTATCCTGGCCGCCTTCATCGTGAAGACGAGGCCAGAAAAAAAGCTACGCGTGTACACCACGGAGACCACCTGGAGCGCCGTCCGCAGCAGCGTGGCGAACGTCGATCTGGCCGTGTTGACCCCGCAAACGCCCACGCCCTGGCATGTCGAGGTCGTGCTGGATCCGCATTCGGGCGTGGCCTTTCTTCGCCACATGGAGTGGGTCGACGTGCAGACCCCGGACACACCGCTGCCCCACGACGGACACCGCGTGTCCGCCGACGCCATGAACCTCATCGCCGATCTGGACGGGTTGGGCGGAGCCGTCGCCCCGCACCTGGTTTTGGGCGCGCTGCGAACGCAGTTGCCGCCCACATCGCCCATGGTGGGTAAGGTTGGGCAGGTCTTCGGTCCGACCACCTTGCGGGGCCCCGGCATCAGCACCGAGGTTGGGTGTCGACCCGAAGACGCCGGCGCAATCGTCGATCGGGCGATCGACCTCGCGCGCCAGCACCGCATCCTGGGCGGGCTGGCCCTGCGCTTTGTCGCCGCCACCGGTGCCACGCTGGGCTGGACGCGCTTTTCCCCAGTGACAGCCACGCTCGAAACACCCATGTTGCACAACGCGGCAGCGACAGCCTTCCTGCACGAGCTGAGCGAAGACTTGCAGGCGTACCCGCATACCTTCCATTGGGGGCAATGGCTGCCGATGCACAGGCCGGCGCAGGTGCTGTCGGCCTACGGGGCAAGCCTGCAGCAGTGGCGTCATGCGCGAGAGAGCTTGTTGTCAGCCGCCGAAAGGGTCGTGCTCGATACGCCCTTCACGCGAACGCTTGGGCTTTGAGACATCGCTCGAAGCTCCCGCCGAAGGGCTCGCTGGTCACCTTGGTGAGATAGACACCGTCACGGCGCTGTCGTTCGCGTTGCAGCCCGAGAAAACATGGCCGCTCAGACACCTGTCTTGGGGCTGCTCCGCGTGGGACCCCCAAAGAAGCAATAGTCGCAAACCTCCTTTCGATGAGTCGCGAGATCGGCTTTGGGAAAAGGCAAGGTGTCCAGGTAGGTGAGCGACTCGGGCTTGAGGTGTTTGCTGTAGCGATCGGCCATCTTGCAGTGCAGGGCAGGATCGGTAAGGTGGATTCGGCTGTTTCTGTCGTCGCGCACCCAACCCTTGGAGGCGCGAAAGGGGTCCCCGACGGGGCGTGTAAAGCCCTCGTAGAAGGCAAGATGGGACCCATCCAGAAGCTGCCCGCGGGCACCAGCACCATCTCGTCGTCTGGGCCTTTGGCGGCATCTTCCACGATCGGCGGCTGGGCCTCGGCGCCCTTCGGCGGCCCCTCCGTTACCGCCGTTGACGCCGACGGGCCGGCTGTGGGCGTCGATGGCGTCACGACCACCTCGGTGCGCGGCTCGACGCGCGCTGGCGTCGCCGGCTTTTGACAAGCTGGAGCGCCAAGGAGCAACGCCGAAAGCAGGAGTCCACGTCGCGCCGCGTCGACGACGCCACATCGCGCCGCGTCGACGACGCCACGTCGCGCCAGGGCGCTGCGCGCCGTGGTACCGTGTCGCTCGGCGACCTTCACGAGCCGGTCGCCGGCTTGAACCACGTAAGCGACAGCGGACGCCATGGCACCAGCATAACAGGATCTGGCGGCACGCGGCGTGTTCGACCTCGGTACCCTCGAATCCGCAAACTCGACGGGACCATCAAGAGGTCGATGAACGGCATCGTGTTGATATCCCCATCGCTCGTTCGGCATCTGGCGGCTGAGATTCGAGAGCACTACGAAGTTCGGTTCGGTCTATGAGCTCGAGCACAAACCCGCAGAACTATCAGCGGCGGCGCGATCGTGGTCCGGTCGCAGGTTGGGGAAGGTCAGCCCCCAGAGGCGGTCAGAGCTCCGCGATCAACCCGCCGAACGTGCGCAGCGAAAGCCGACGACGGCGAACATACCTCCTGAAAATCGAGGACTACGCGCGGTGGATCGCAGATCTGGAGCGGCAGAGCGAAAGCTCCCTCCCCTCGCGATGTTGCAGCGGGGGCCCGCGCACATTTGGAGCGCGATCGCGACCAGGTCATTAAACCCTTCCCCAGTCCGGCAGGGGGCGCGGGCGGCTTGGGGGAGCTCCACACGAAAAGCGCGGTGCCGTCGCAGCACGTGATCAATCCGCAACCACCCAGTTAAGCCCCACGGGCGCGCACTCGGAAAATGCCCCTCAGGGCGGGATCGGCCCGCACTCCGGTCCGACGTAGGTGCCATTGATTGGGCCGGTATAGGCGAAGGGGTCGACGCCGCTCACCTTGGCAGTGACCGAGCCCCCGTTGACATCGACGATCGTAACCTGGGTAGGGCCGCCGTACCCCACCGAGCCAGTGCAGCCATGCGAATCGTTGGATTCGGATATGAAGATGGTCGTCTCCGCCACGCTGTCCTGGAGCACTGCGCCCGGCGTGAGCGCGTTCGCCGGAAAATCGGCCTCGATGAGGAAGCCGCCACAGGCGAGGAGGTAGGCGTCCAGCTTTTCGCGCAGCGAGCACGTGAGTGGGTGGCTCGACACGAGGAGTCGCTCGCGTCCGTCGTCTTGGGTTTGAACGATCAGCGGGAAACCTTCCACGACGGACTCAGCATCTCCACCGCACGCGACGAGCAGGGACGCAGGGATGGCGACGAGGCCTCCTCGAATGTCCATGCGTCGATCTCATCACACGTCGGCGTCGCTGTCTACGGACGCGCATGAGCGGGCACGATCGTGGCCCGCAGGAGACACAACGCCGCGCTTGACCCTACCTCCTGATACCGGCGGAAAAACGAGATAGCACTACGCAGGTCGACCGTTGCCCTCATCGCCCAAGGGGCCGCTGTTCTCGACATCGAGGTCACGTCCAACCAATTCGGTTGACAACGGGACCCGGTTGGCAGACTCTCTCCGCGTGGGTAGGCCGATGTCTGAGACATCTACCGCGTTTGCTGCTCTCAAGGGGCGCCCAGCACCGGGCACTGCAGAATTGCGGCCAGCTGGCAGGCTTGGGGGGCTGCTCGGGGCGGTCGTCGGGACCTCGCGATGGTCGCCTGATTCGGAGCGCGCGAAAGGTTCCGATCGTGGCTGGCCCATGATCTGGCGTGTGATCCGAGACGAGTATGTGCATGCCAAGCCGGATCCGGATGCGGCGCCCGCAACCGCTCAAGTCTTCGACACGGAAGAATCTCGCGTGGCGTCATTCAAGGCTGCACTGGACGAGCTTCGCGCCGAAGTTGACAGGGATCTTGGCGAAAAAGACGTAGACTACTCGCTGGCAGCGGAAACGGTGATTCGTGCGCTGGAGTGGGGAGGGCGGGCGGCGATTGCGCTGAGCATCGAGCCCTTGACGTTCGGGTGCGGCGTATTGGCACTTTCCGCCGCGAAGCTATGGAGCTTCTCCGAGGGGCACGCCATGGCACACGGCACGTATGTTCGCTGGCGCGAGCGTCCGGACATGGCCAAGCGTCAGCCCGGAACATTCGACTGGCTGGCGCCCGTCGACACCAGGAAGTGGCAACCGCACCATAATAGGGATCACCACCGGGAGCCGAACCTCGTGGGCGCCGACCTCGATCTTATCATGATTGAGAGCTCTGGGAAGCCCACCGAACCGGGAGCCCGCAACCCGTTGGCACTGAACCTTGCCATAAGGGCGTTCCAGGCGGTGTTCATTACAGACCTCATCGCCCTGATGGTTTCCGTGGGCGACGCGTTAGAGCCAGTCCACAAGGAGCAATTGCTGAGAATTCCCTTCGAGCGGCTCGAGGACATGAGGGCCGACGTTATCGACGCCCTGAAGCCGTTCTACCGAGACGCCGCCCTTCGAAGGGGGATCGTGACGTTCTTGAAGAAGTATCTCGCTTACTACGGTAGGGAATATCTACTCTATCCAGCCGCCGCGGGGCCTCTCTTCCCAAAGGTGCTGTTGGGTAACGTCCTTAGCGAGGTGTTGCGCGCGCTCTTGTTCGGGGCGGCCTCCTACTGCAACCATGTGGGACGCGATACCCCAATTTTCGTTGAGGAAGCTCGGTCTTCCGAGGAGAGAATGCTGCGCCAGGTGCTGGCGAGCAACAACCTGGCGACTCATCCGCTGCTCAGTATCCTGTTGGGTGACAGCGCCTATCAGATCGAGCATCACGTGGCTCCCGACTGGTCGACGGCTCGATGTCGAGAAAATGCCTCAAAAATCAGGGCCATTTGCGAGCGACACGGTGTGCCCTATAAGAGCGGTACACTCAGGCAGCGTATGCGAGAGGTTTACAAGGCACTTCGCGACGGGCCGATCTACGAATAATCGCCGGTGTTCGCCAGCTCCCAGTCGCTGACATCAACGATCGTAGTTGGGGTAGGGCTGCCGTACCCGAGCGAGCCAGCGCGACCCTTGTCGTATTGGTTTGTGTTCCAAGGTTTTCCTTAGCGCGCCACAAACAGTCGTCTTTCGGTCGCGACCCAGATGGATCCATCGGCGGCGACGGCCGGAGGTGTCACGAAAGGCGGCCCGGGTCCGTCGGTCGCAGGGGGCTCCGGTGGTGACATCAGGCGCGCAATCGAGTCGCCATCGCGATCGACGAGACGCAGCTCCGGCCCCAGCACGATCGCAAGGCTGCCATCGCCGAACGCGGTCGCCATCGCAGCCCTGTCCGCATCGAAGGACCAAACGACCTTCCCTTCCTCCAAAGCCACGACCCCACGACCCGCAATGATCACCCGACCCCCGGAGGCGTCCACGGCAGGCTCTGTCGCTCCAAAAGGCACGCTGGCGCGCCACATCTCCGCACCATCGGCGTTGAAACAGGCAACCCCCGTGGTCCATGTTCCGGGCACGGAGCGACCTGGCGGCGGCAAGCCCAGCGTCCAGGCTTCTTTGACGGATCCCTCGGCAAACAAGGCGACAAGCCCTGCTTCCGTGAACGAGAGCGCGTAGATCGGCAGTCCTGTCTCTACTTCGAAGATGGGTATTGCACTTCCTGTTGCGTGGTCGCCCCAAGCGGACAGGAACGAGAGTTTCCCCGTGCGCGAGGCCACCGCTACGCGACCATCGGGGAGCACCGCGCCCGTTCCGAGGCCGTCGATCACAAAGCCCCAGCGTGACCTGGCACCGTCCGCTCGTGTCATTCTTGCGTTCACGACCAGGCTGGCAGGGTTGAAACGCGTGCCGAGGTTCTGTGCGACGGAGACGTCCACGCCCGGTCCCAACCACGCCGCGATCTCAAAGGCATTGTCGTCGTCCATTGCGGACATCGGGGGCCGCGCTCTTTCACCGTTCCAGGTGACATTCCTCAAGTCGAGTCGAACGCCCGCGTCGAGGACCACTGGGACGGCGCGCGATCTGGACGGTTGGTAAGTAAAGTCGGGTTTCAACTGGCCGCCGTGCCACAGGTGTAGGTTACGGCTGGTAACTATCACCACATGGGCACCGGATGGCGAGGACCGCCTCTGGCGCGGCGGGAGCGCTGGGCGAAGAGGGAGGGACTTCCGACACGAATGCCAGCGTGTAGTCGGATCGACGTGACGCATGAGCTCGGCTGTTCCTCGTCGAATTGGCATACTCGCTGACGTAGCTCGACATGGCGGGGACCTCCGGCCAAAGAACCTTTGGCGCGCCCGAAGACGGAATATTGGAACAGGCAAGGAGCGAAGCTCCGATCAGGCCTAGGAGAAGGTGTTTGTTCATGGGCTCACCCGAAGGAGCCCAGTGTGCCCGCAGATCGACCCAGTTTCTGGGCCACCCAACCAGCGACGGCACTGAAGTCGGTGGGTTGGAGCGGAGCGCCGTTGGCTAGCGTCGCCGAGGACACGCCGGTTGTGGTGCCTTGAAGCGCGATCCGCATGAGGCCGTTGTGGACGTTGTCCTCGTGCAACGTGACTTGACAGTCCTGCGCGCTTCCGACTTCGTCTGTGGCGAGGTCAATGACCGTGGTGGCGTCGTTGTCAACCTTTACGCCCATAGTGGCCCTTGCTCTTGTTTCGAGCCTGGGCGGCTTCGCCTTCGCGTCGAGGATGGATGGTGCAGGGGAGCAAGATCGCGCCGTCGCCTCGAAGGGCTCCAGGTATTCGTCCGGGAGCCCGCGCACATGCCCGAGCTCGTGGGGGACCGGCACCATCTCGTCGTCTGGGCCTTTGGCGGCATCTTCCATGATCGGCGGCTTGGTCTCGGTGCCCTTCGGCGGCCCCTCCGTTACCGCCGTTTCCGCCGTTACCGCCGTTTCCGCCGATGGGCCGGCCGTGGGCGTCGATGGCGTCACGACCACCTCGGTGCGCGGCTCGACGCGCGCTGGCGCTGCCGGCTTTTGACAACCTGGAGCGCAAAGGAGCAACGCCGAAAGCAGGAGTCCACGTCGCGCCGCGTCGACGACGCCAGGTCGCGCCAGGGCGCTGCGCGCCGTGGTACCGTGTCGCTCGGCGACCTTCATGAGCCGGTCGCCAGCTTGAACCATGTAAGCGACCGCGGACGCCATGGCACCAGCATACAGGATCTGGCGGCACGCGGCGTGTTCGACCTCGGTACCCCCGAATCCGCAACCCGACGGGACCATCAAGAGGTCGATGAACGGCATCGTGTTGATATCCCCATCGCTCGTTCGGCATCTGGCGGCTGAGATTCGAGAGCACTACGAAGTTCGGTTCGGTCCATGAGCTCGAGCCCAAACCCGCAGAAGCTATCAGCGGCGGCGCGATCGTGGTCCGGCTGCGGGTTGGGGAAGGTCAGCCCGTAGAGGCGGTCAGAGCTTCGCGATCAACCCGCCGAGCGCGCGCAGCGAAAGCCGACGTCGGCGAACATGCTTCTTCCTGAAGATCGAGGACTACGCGCGGTGGATCGCAGCTCTCGAGCGCTAGCGCGAAAGCTGCCTCCCCTCGCGATGTTGCAGCGGGCGTCCCCGCACATTTGGAATGCGATCGGGAGTAGGTCACTAAACCCTTTCGGGTTCTTCGCGGGTGACATCGCGTAGTACTTCGGGT
>CAYLJT010000306.1:0-9417 GCA_964383995.1 uncultured Polyangiaceae bacterium | reverse complement strand
CCCGCACCACCCGCACCGCCCGCACCACCCGCACCGCCGGCACCGCCAGCACCGCCCGCACCGCCAGCGCCGCCCTCGCCGACTGCACCTCCATCCGGATTGGACGGCCTTTCGACGGTGGCAGCAGAGCTACACGAGGCAAGGATAACGAGCAGCAGCCCAGGGCGGAATCTCATTCTTGGTAGGTTGGCAAGGGGTGTGCCGCTGGCCAGGCAGACGCACCAAACGGCGTTGGTCGTAGTTCTTACGTGCGCGCGCGCCGCTCCAATAGCGGCCCCAACAGTCGAGCATCTTGGGCAATGATCTGCCAATGTGCGCCAGGCGTCCGAATGGAAAAAACCGGCTCGTCCGCCCGCCCGCTCGGGACGGAAGTCCCGGGCTATTCTAGCAAAGTCCGCTTCGCGGACTCGGTTGATTCGAGGTCAGACGGTGTCGCGGTTGTAGGGCGCAGTCCCCGTAGGGGACTTCGTAGGAGTAGCCCGGGGTTTTAACCCCGGGCGTGGTTCAACGCGTCAAAACCTTCAATTCACGCCCCGCTCGTGCTATCATCAGGCGGTCCTCGCGCGGCGCTCTTGCCGCACTCAAGCGCTCCCAAAACCACCATGGTCGACGAAGCCCCCCCCGAATCTCCCGCTGCTCCGGCCCCCGCGGGTCACAAGATCGAGCTCTCCAAGTCGGGGCGGGCGGCTTGTCGTTCGTGTGGACAGGCCATTGCCAAGGGGGTGTTTCGCTTTGGCGAGGAGATGCCCAATCCGTTTGCCGAGGCGGGGGGCGCAAGCTATCGCTGGCACCACATGGCTTGTGCCGCGAAAGAACGGCCTGCGCAGCTCAAACAGGCGCTCTCCTTGTTTGAGGGCGAGCTCCCCGAACGCGAGTCGCTTTTGGCGACCCTTGCCTCTTGGGAAGACGACCAGCGCGCCAAGCACAAACCTACCGGTCTTCCCTACGCCGAGCGCGCCAAGAACGACCGCTCTCGCTGCCGCGTTTGCCGCGAAACCATCGACAAAGGGGCGCTCCGCGTGGCGGTCGAGCGGCCCCTCGAACAGCGCAGTTATGGCATGAACAACGTGGGCTACCTGCACCTTGCCTGCACAGCCAACTACACCCACGGCGTCCCCGTGCTGGGCGACATTTTACATCACTCCACGGCCCTCGACCCGGACGACCTTGCCGAGGTCAAGGCCGCGTTCGGAGGGTAGAACCGTGAGCTTGGACGTCAAGGCGGTGATCGACGAGGTGCACGCGGTCCTTCTGCAATCCGTCGATCAACCCTACATCGGAGAGCCTATTTCGCAGTTGGAACATGCCCTCCAGTGTGGCTCGCTCGCAGAAGACGCTGGGGCCGACGACGAGCTGGTGCTGGCCGCCTGGCTCCATGACATGGGCCACTTGGTCGACCCCAACGCGCCTACCATGGAAGGTTTGGGCGTGCTCCACCACGAAGATCTCGGCGCGGAGTGGCTGCTACAGCGCGGGTTTTCGCCGCGTGTGGCAGCGCTGGTTGCCAGCCACGTGCCTGCCAAACGCTACCTCGTCGCGCGGCGCGCGGCCTACCGAGAACGGCTGTCGGAGGCCAGCCTTGGCACCTTGGCGTTTCAGGGAGGCGCGATGAGCGATGCCGAGGCCCTTGCCTTCGAACAGCGGCCCGACATCCACGATGCCCTGCGCTTGCGCGCCTGGGACGAGGCGGCCAAGGTGGTGGACGCGGTCACCCCGGGGTTGGAGCACTTCTTGACGCTGGCCCGCCGCCACCTGACGCAAAACGAAACCCGTTGAGCCACGCGCCGTAGGGCTCGCATGCGCTCCTCGGTACCTGCCTTGTTCACGCTGGTCTTGGGTGTTATGGCTTGTGCCAGCCCCGAGACACCCACGGCCACGGCCGAGCCGCTCGCCGCTCCTGCCCCGCTCAGCGCCCCCATGAACGATAGCCCGGCCGCCCCCGCCCAAGATGCCGTCCCCGTGCTGCTCGAGCTGTTCTCGTCGGAGGGGTGCTCGAGCTGTCCACCCGCCGACGAGGTGCTGCTCGACTTCTGGCAGACCCAGCCTATCGAGGGGGCTTATGTGATTCCTCTGGAAGAGCACGTGGACTATTGGAACAGCCTCGGTTGGCCCGACCCGTTCTCGCAGAGTGCCTTTACCACCCGCCAAAAGGCCTATGGCGTGGTCATGGGCTTGCGCGGAGCCTACACTCCGCAGCTCGTCGTGGATGGCCGCGCCGAGCTCGTGGGCTCCCGCCGTGGGGCGGCCGAGCAGGCTGTCGAACAGGCTTTGTCGCAGCCCAAAGCAAAGGTGAAGATTTCCGTGCAAGGGGGCAGCGTGGAAGTCGCCATTGACCATGTGCCCGAGCACCGGGCGCCCGTGCATGCCTATCTGGCCATCCTGGAAGAGGGCTTATCGACGGCGGTTCCGCGCGGCGAAAACGCGGGCGAAACCCTGCGTCACGCGCCCGTGGTCCGCACGCTCAGCGACCTTGGCCCCGTGCAAGAGGGCCCCGACGTCAAGCGAGCCAACCTTGCCATCGACCCTGCCTGGCGCCGCGAGCGCGTGCGCGTGGTGGCCTTCGTGCAAGAGCGCGGTCCCGGCGTCGTGCTCGGGGCGGCGTTGTACGGCGGACCGCTGTGACGCATGGCGAGCATCGGCCATGTCATGGTCGGAATGGCCGCGGCGCGCCTGTATGCCTCGCGGGGCGCTCCGCCGACATGGCGGCCGTTCAGCATGATGGTGGTCGGAGGCGGACTCTCGCTCTTGCCGGACGCCGACGCCGTTGGCTTCGCCCTGGGCGTGGCCTACGAAGACCCCTGGGGCCATCGCGGCGCGACGCATTCGATCGTGTTTGCCTTGGCGATAGGGCTCCTCGCCGCGGCCCTCGCGCGGCGCATGGGCAGGTCCGCGGGGTGGGCAGGGTTGGTCGCGGGGGGCCTTGTTTTGAGCCACCCCCTGCTCGACATGTTGACCGACGGCGGCCTCGGATGCGGCCTGTTTTGGCCCCTTCGCTATGATCGCCTGTTTTGGCCCTGGCGTCCCCTGCCGGTGGCTCCCATTGGAGCAGACTTTTTTACCATGGAAGGTTTGCCCGTGGCCCTGACCGAGCTGTGGGTGTTCGCGCCATTCGTGGTCTATGCCCTTTGGCCGGGGGGTTGGGGTCGTCCGAGACAGGGAGCTCTGCGGATCTTTGCGCACGACGCGTCGCGGCCTGGTAAAGAAGACGATCATGATGCCTGAAGGTCGAGCGCGATTGTGGATCGCCGGTGCAGCGCTGGTCGTGGTGGGGCTGGGGTGCGACCGGGACGACCCGAAACCGTCGCCGGCCCCGGCGGCGCCCGCCGGGCCGAGCGCAGCGGCGAAGGCCGTTGCCTCTGCGCCTTCGGGCTCGCCGAGCGCGGCCGCTCCGATGCCCACGGGGCGCTTCGTGCGCACCGCTCCCGAGGAGCCCGCGGGCGTCGATGCCTGCGCCTACCTGGGGGGTATGGGATTCGCGTGCGTCGACGCGTTGGTGTCCGAGAAAGACCCCTTGAAACGCCGCTACATGCGCCGCTTGAGCGACGCCGCCGCGTGCCTCGAGCGGGACGCGCGGGACAAGAACGAGTGGGGCGGTACGGCCCACGCCGAGCTCGCGTTGGAGTGCAGCGATAGCGGTCCTTGTGGCAAGAAGACCCCGGAAAACGCCTGGAAAGACGACGGTTACGCCTGCCTTACCAAGGCCGAGATCGCCGCCAACGAAGACAAAGACGCCGCCAAAGCTCGCAAGGCCCACGCGCGAGCCTGCCAGTGCGACCCGATCCGCGCGCAGATCCCCGTGCTGGGAGGCCTGCTCGCTTGCGACGGTCCGAACCTACCCGTCGAGCGTGGTAAGACCTGCGATCTGGACGAGGCCAAGGACGTTCGCGCTTGCGCCGAGTGTCAAGCCGAGGGAGGCGCGGAGGCTTGCGGTAAGGAGATCGGGCGACTGCTCACGAGCGACGTTGAGCTCGCGGACTACCTGCAAAAGGTCCACGTTCCGCGCTGTCAGAAGCCCTGAGCGGTGGCGCCTCCTGCCGTGCTCTTCAGGATGTTGACGCGACCGTCTCCGGATAGAGCTTCGCCTTCATCCGCGCGCAATAGGCTAAAAACGTAGGCTTCTTCGCTAGGTGCGGCTTGAGCGGCGTGTCGAAGGGCACGTCGGTGGCGATGCTGAGGAAGGCGTAGAGCGTCGCGTCGAACGAGCTTGGTCGCTCTCCCAAGAGGTAAGGTTTGTCGCCCAAGATGACCTCGATGGCGTCCATGTCGGCCTTGGCAAACTGCACGATGCGTTCTTCTTCGTGGCGGCCGGTGCCCTGGTTTTGCACGGCTTTGCGGACCGAGCCACGGATGGCAGACGCGATGAGCCCGCCCACCACGGGGGGGAGCTGCGGTCGCAAGAGGTCGCGCTCGATGTACGTGAAGCCGTCGTCACGCAGCCAGTTGAAGTAGACGTTGCAGAAGTAGGTGCCCTCTTCGAGCATGCGGCGGACAACGTGACCAAGGGCCTTTTCTTGCGCCGTGAGGTGGGCGTCGAGGTCGGGGCCTTTGGCGGCGAGGTGCTCGATGATCAGCTGCGAGTCGGCGATGATGCGCTCACCATCCTTGATGATCGGCAGCTTCTTCTTAGGGGCCTTGCGCGGGTCTCCGATCTTCGTCTCGTACGCGATGTCGGCGAGGCGCAGGTAGTTCTCGACCTTCATGCAGAAGGGGCTCAGGTTGCGCAGGCTCCAGGCGGGCGGGAACTGGTAGAGCGTGATCATCTCCGCGAGGCGTAGCCGAACCGGCTCGGGCTGTCTTTCGAAAAGGTAAGGTTACACCTTGGGTCCGCCGGGAGCTCGCAGGGTCCCATGGGCGCCCCGCGAGCTTCCCGGTAGTCCGCAAACAGGCATGGGGTCAGAGCGATCTTACCCGTCGCCTGGCGTTAGGAGCTTGCCCAACGCGTTCTGGAATGGGTCGGCGTGTTGAGAGGCTAGTGCCCCTTGACCCCGCCACACTCCGAGCAGCCCGACGGGTCGAAGGCGGGCGACGACTCGCCTGCGCCCTGTGCCCCTCCTCCGTCAGCGGCGGGTGCCCCGCCAGCGCCCCACGCGGTGCCCACCGGTTTGGTCGTCCCGGCGGGGACGGGTGCGGCGGCTGCGCCGCCTTCACCGGGGGCATCGACGTCGCCGTCGGCGGCCGGCGCGGCTAGCGCATCGACCGCGGGCGAGGACGTCTCGTCGGGCGACGCCACTTCGACTGCGCAGGCGCAGACGACCAACGCGAGGCCAATTGGGATAAGTACCTTGATCTTCATGCGATCTCCTTGTTTGGGTTGGACAAAACGGCGCGATCGCTCACTGGCTTGCGCCGGAGCGTCGCGGTCGCCTGCGACGACGTTCCGGGAAAGACTTCTTCTAGGCGCGCCGCCCAGGCGCGTTTTCGTGTTCGCCGCGCGCGTGAGCACCTGACGCGCTGCGAGAAAAATTCCCGAAGCGGCTGTGTTCTTTGTCCGGGACATTCGCAAAATCTGCTGCAAAACCAGCGCATTGTTGAGCTTTGCGGGCCTGACGATTTTGGTTGGTGTCCCAATGAAAAATGTTGGAGATCAAACGGTATTGGTGCGCATGACCACCGCGCGCTGGCACCTCAGGCACGCATCGTCTCCGACGTCCCCCGCAGCCCGCCGAAAGTGCCGACCGCCGGGCCCCAGCGAGAGCTGATCCCAGGGTGGGCGAATTCGTGTAGGCTCGGGCCGAGCGCCCGCGGTGCGGGCATGTGAGGTTGACGCTCTTGATGCCCGCGGGCCCCGACATCCCCACGTTCGCGATCGAGCTTTCCACGTGGTTGCTCGCGCACACCACGCGTAAGCGCCCTCTCCACGACGTGATCGACGAGCTGGCGACGCGGCTCCTGGCCGCCGAAATTCCGGTGCGGCGCCTTCGCACCAGCGTCAACACCAAACACCCCGAGATCTTCGTGCGGGCGGTGCTGTGGAAGCATGGCGCCGGCGCGCGGGTGAGCCACGGCCGCCGGGAGCTTTTGGGGACGCGAACATTTCTGGAGAGCCCAGTCGCCAAGGTGCGCGCGGGGGCCAGCAAGATTCGCTGTCGTCTTGCCGGTCCCGACGCCGACCTTTCCTTCGACATCTGCCGCGAGCTGGCGGAGGAAGGGCTCACCGACTACGTGGTCTACCCATTGTCGTTCAGCACCGACGAAGGCACCTACGTCTCCTTCGCCACCGACCACGAAGCGGGTTTCGACGACGGCGCGTTTGCGCTGTTCGAGGCCTTGCTCCCCGTGCTTTCGGTCCGCGTCGAGGTAGAGTCCACGGCCTACGCGCTCGACAGCTTGCTCCGCGTCTACCTAGGCCCGAACGCCGCGAAACGCGTGCTGGCGGGGGAGTTCATGCGCGGGACGGGGCAGCCCATCGAGGCCGCCGTCTGGTATTGCGACATGCGCGGCTTCACGAACCTGGCCGATCAGAGGCCCGCGGCGGAGGTGGTAAGGATCCTGGATCGCTTCTTTGAGTGCGTGGCGGGGCCCATCGCGCCGAACGGTGGGGAGGTCCTCAAGTTCATCGGCGACGCCGTATTGGCGATCTTCCCTGTGGGGGAAGACGGTCCTCGGGCCGCGTGCGCTCGCGCGTTGTCGGCAGCCAGCGCGGCCCTTCAGAACATCCGCGCGCTGGCCGGCGAGGGGACCTTACCTGCCATCGATCTGGGCATCGCTCTGCACGTGGGAGAGGTCATGTACGGCAACATCGGCGCGCGCGATCGCCTTGATTTTACCGTGATTGGCGCGGTGGTCAACGAGGTGTGCCGGGTGGAGGCCTTGTGTCGCACGCTTGCCAGTCCGGTCTTGCTGACGGCGGCGTTCGCGTCGCACTGCGCGCCGGAGAAGGTTGTTTCCCGCGGTGTCCACGCCCTCAAAGGGGTCGCCGCGCCCCAAGAGGTGTTCGCGCCGCTGACCGACGCGCCCTCCTCGTAGCGGGCGTTTCGAGGCCGCTTGGCGGCGCTTCTACCCGCATCGAGGCCGGTGGCGCGGAACCGACGTCCTGCGCTAGAATGCCCGCGTGTGTCGAAATATCCGCGTCCTCCACAACTTCGAGCCCCCCACCACGGGCGACGAAATCCACGCCTCCGCCCTCCAATTCGTGCGCAAGGTGAGCGGCATCCAAAAGCCCTCCAAGGCGGACCAAGAGGCCTTTGAGCGGGCCGTCGAAGAGGTGGTCGCCAGCACCACGAAGCTGCTCGCCGCGCTGCCGACGAAGCCGCCCGCGCGCACCCGCGAGGGCGAAATTGGCAAGGCCCGCGCGCGTTGGGCCCGCCGCGAAGCGGCCCGGCGCGCCTGACCGCGGCTCGACCTACCCCTTGAGGGTCGACAAGAGCCACTGGCTCACGGGCCAAACGGCTTGGAAGTGCCCCACGCAAAAGTCCACAAACGCGGCGCTTTGCGCCTCTTTGGGCACGGGCCCCTCGTAGGCCGCCCAGAGCCCCTCGTGCAGCAACAGGCTCGCTCGCTCGTGGCTCGCGTCGTAGCCGCGCGGGACCGTCTTGCGGGTGGGGGCGCCGATGACGTAGCCGCCGGCCTTCTTGACTTTGTCGAGGGCGTTGACGAGGGCTTTGCCCTTCTTGGGGTCGAGCACCGCTTGCCGATAAACCTCCAGGTGCTCTTTGCTGAACTGATGCATGCCCGCCCCCAAAATCATGGTCTTTTCGAACATGCGAAAGAAGAAGCCGGGGGTGTCCCAGCCCCGCCGCTCACCCTCCCAAAACCACAGATCGAGGTGGTTTTTGTAGGGGGTCTTGTCCTTCGAGAAGCGCACGTCGCGCTGAATGCGGAAGATGGAGCCGTTGATGCGCGCTTCGTACTCGATGCCCTTGGAGATGGCCTGGAGCCGCGGGCCGATGGCCTCGACGAACAGGCGCGAGGCGGCGACGTAACCCTCGTCGTAGTCGGCGCGGTGCGCGTCGAACCACGCCTTGTCGTTGTGGGCCGTGATTTCGCGCAAAAAACGGAAGGTTGTCTCGGAAAAACCTTGAAACGTGGGCGCGCTCGTCGCCGCCGCCTTGGGTGTACGGGCCATGGCAAGACGCTACGCCGAGGGGCGCTCTTCTGGCAAGGCTCCGCAACAGGTCGGTGCCGTTTGTCCGCGACGCCGCGGGGCCGCTGTGGCAGACGAACCCTTCCATGATCCTCCCGTTCCGCCAGCGGCTCACCACCGTCGTCGCAGGGGTTTCGCTCGCGGCGCTGGGCTGCGGTGGCGCTCCGCCTCCACCGTCGCAAGCCGCTTCGCCTGCGGCGGCCCCGCCGGCGTCGGTCGCGGCGGTGGCTCCCATGCCCGCCGATCCGTTGTCCGCCGAGAGCTTGATGGCCGACGTCGAGGCGCTCGCGTCGGCGGACCTGCACGGTCGAGGGTCAGGTACGCAAGACGAAACGCAGGCCGCGTACCTCTTGGCGCACAGCCTGGATCTTGCCGGTATCGAAGCGCCCGGCTCACCTCCGGTGCGGATTCAGGCGTTCTCTTCCTACAGCGTGCAGAGCCAAAATGTGCTGGGCATCGTGCGCCCGGAAGGTCAGGCGGCAGACGCGCCCCTCGACTCGCTGGTGGTGCTCGGGGCGCACTACGACCACCTGGGTGTCAAGGATGGTCAGACGTATTTCGGCGCCGACGACAACGCATCGGGCACAGCCCTGGTGCTCGGCGTGGCAAGGGCGCTGAGCGCGCGCCGCGGAGCCCTAGCAAGGCCCGTCTTGGTGGCGTTTTTCGGCGCGGAAGAGAAAGGTATGTTGGGCAGTCGCGCCTTCATCGACGAGGGGCCCATCCCGCGACAGGCCCTGTTCGCGATGATCAACGTGGACATGGTCGGGAGGCCATTGACCGATCAACCGCTGCTCTTGCCGCTCTCGCTCGCCGTCGGTATCGATCCGCAAAACAGCGTGGGCGTCGAGGGCCTCCGGGACCGCCCAGGCTTTCAATACGTGGTCCGCGAAGCATGCCAAGCCGAGGGGCACCGCGCAGTGACCATTGACGATCTGCCCGAGGTCGTGCGACCGACCATCGAGCGCATGGCGAAGGGCAGGGGGGACAACGCGCCCTTCGAAGAAATCGGCGTTCCTGCGATATTTTTCAGCTCCTCCGAGTCGAGCGACTACCACCAGCCGAGCGACACCGTGGCGACCTTGAGCCCCGAGCTGTTGGCGATTCGCGCGCGCGTCGTGCTCAAAACCGTGCTGGGCGTGGCCAAATTGCGCGCTCCTTGAAGAAAATTGCCGAATCTCGCGGCTTCTTGCTAGGGCTTGGGGGAAACCAGGCCCAGCTTTGGGCGTAGGGAGCCCCCATGAAGACCTTCGTTGCCGCGGCCGTCGCCGCCGTAGGCCTTTTGACGTCCAACTTCAGCCTCGCCTTCGTGGCGGCGCCGGTGGGGGGTCACCCGG
>CAYLJT010000305.1:0-9421 GCA_964383995.1 uncultured Polyangiaceae bacterium | reverse complement strand
ATCGACGTGAACCTCACGGGCGCGACCTTCGCCGTGCGCGAGGTCGTCGCGCGCATGGCCGCATCGGGCACGAAGGGCGTCGTGGTCAACATGAGCTCCATCGCGCGCCACGGAAACCGCGGTCAATCCAACTACTCCGCGGCGAAAGCAGCGCTCGCCGCCAACACCAAGACCTGGTCGCTGGAATTTGCGCCGTTCGGCATTCGCGTGGGCGCCATCGCCCCCGGCATGATCGAAACGCCGATGACCCAGGGCATGAACCAAAAGGCCCGCGACGCCCTGGTCGCCGCCATCCCCGTGGGCCGCATCGGCCTCCCCGAGGACATTTGGGTCGCCGTACGCTTCGTCATCGAATGCGAGTATTTCAACGGCCGCACCATCGACGTCGACGGCGGCCTCGCCTTCTGATCCCCTCCCCGTCCAGGGCGCCGATTTTGCGCGAATACCCCGCACAATCCCGCGCCAAATGGACTTGACCCTCCACTATTGAAAACTATATTCATCTCCGCCTTCGGGCGGAGAACCATGTACGTCTGCCTCTGCCACGCCGTAACCGACCGCGAAATCCGCGACAAAGTTGCTGAGGGGGCCACCTCCGTCGAGGCCGTCATGGGTTGCACGGGGGCGGGCACACGTTGCGGCGGTTGTCGCCCGGCCATCGCCGCGTTGGTCCAGCAGCAGACAGGCTCTGAAGCCCGGCCGCACCATCACCTGCCGTGCTTCGCGCTAGCCGGCTAGCCAAGGCGGGATTTCGCTCGCGGCGCTAGCCCGCTTGCAACGCCAACCTTTCCCTGGAGGCGCGTGAACGCTAGTGTCCGCGGCGACTGGGCCAAACGTCGCTGGACCTCGGCGTCGGCTCGCCCTGCGAACAGCATCAAACCGCGCGGAGACGAGGGACCTATGAAGGGCACGAAGGAGATTGTCGAGCTTCTGAACGAGGTGCTCGCCGGCGAGCTTGTCGCCATCAACCAATATTTCTTGCACGCAAAAATGTGCAAAAACTGGGGCTATTTGGCGCTCGCGGCGCACGGCAAGGCCGAGTCGATCGACGAGATGAAGCACGCCGATGCGATCATCGACCGCATCCTCTACTTGGAAGGCCTTCCGAACCTTCAGCGCCTCGACGCCCTTCACATCGGACAAACGGTGACCGAGCAACTAGAGAGCGATCTCGCGCTCGAACAGCGCGCCCTCACGCTGCTCAACAACGGCTTGAGGCTCTGCCGCGATCAGGGCGACCACGGCACCGAACAGCTCCTTCGCACCATCCTTTTGGCCGAGGAAGAGCACGTGGATTGGATCGAGACCCAACTGAACCTCATCCAACAGCTCGGCGAGAAGGCCTACCTCGCCGAGAAGCTCGGCTGAGCCCATCCCTCCTATGGCGAAGATTCTCGTCGCGGATGATCACGCGCCCGTACGGGCCATGTTGGCGCTCACGCTGCGGACGGCCAACTACGAGGTCGACGAGGCCGCCGACGGCGCGCAGGCCGTCGATATGGGCTCGAAGGGCGCCTACGACCTCGTGATCACCGACCTGCGCATGGGCGCGACGGACGGGCTGACGGTGCTCAAGGCGGTGAAGGAGAGCCACGCGATGACCGAGGTCATCGTGATGACGGCCTTCGGCACCATCGAGAGCGCCGTGGAGGCCATGCGGCTCGGGGCCTTCGACTACATCGAAAAGCCGTTCAACGAGCAGGCTTTGTTCGTCAAGGTCGAGCGCGCGCTGAGCAGCCGCAGGCTGCGTGGTGAGGTCAACCTCCTCACGAGCGAGTTCAAAGAGCGCTACAAGTTCGAGAACATCGTGGGCCGATCGCAGTCGGTGCGCGACGTGATGGCGCGCATCACGCGCGTCGCCCCCACCGACGCGACGGTGCTGATCACGGGCGAGAGCGGCACCGGAAAAGAGCTTGTGGCCAAGGCGATCCACGCCAACTCGCTGCGCGCGACGCGACCCTATGTGCCGGTCAACTGCGCCGCGATTACCGAAACGCTCTTGGAGAGCGAGCTGTTCGGGCACGCGCGCGGGTCGTTCTCGGGCGCCGTCTCAGCGCGCAAGGGGCTCTTCGAAGAGGCCGACGGCGGCACGTTCTTCTTCGACGAAATCGCCGAAACACCGCTCACCTTCCAGGCCAAGCTGCTGCGCGCGATCCAAGAGCACGAGATCCGTCGCGTGGGTGAGAACAAGCCCATCCCCGTCGACGTGCGCATCATCGCCGCGACGAACCAAGACCTTTTGCAGGCGGTGGCCGAGAAGCGCTTTCGCCAGGACCTCTATTATCGCCTCAACGTCGCGCGGTTCATGTTGCCCCCGCTTCGCGATCGACGCGAAGACGTGCACGAGCTTGCGTATTTCTTCCTGGAGAAGTTCAACCGGAAGATGCGCGCCAAGGCGACCTTCGGCGAAGGCGTGATCGAGGCCCTCGCGCAATACGATTTTCCGGGGAACGTGCGCGAGCTCGAGAACATGATCGAACAAGCCGTGGCGCTCTCGGCGGGCTCGACGATCACCGCCGACGACATCGTCCCGCCCACCACACAGAAGCGAAAGCCTGCGGTTGGAGGCCGAACGCTCGCCGACGTGGTCGACGCCGCCGAACGTCAGGCTATCGACGCGGCCCTGGCCGAGCACGATGGAAGCCGCGAAAAGGCGGCCGAAATGCTGGCTATTAGCCCGACCACGCTGTGGCGAAAAATGACCCGCCTTGGCATCACGTACCCGGCGAGCTGAGCGCCGAGGGAACGCCGTTTGCGTTGCAATCGTGCAAAGCGCGTTGGAGCGACCATGCGTGCCTGCACGACGGGTGCGCGCGCGCGGCCGCGGGCCGATCTCAAAAAAGCACGGAGGTGCCTAGAGATTCGATTGCAACGGCGGCTTGTGGGGCGTGGAATGTGAGTTGCTCATCGACGTGCGCATGTCCGAGCCGCACGTCCGAAACACCCACGTGAGCCGAAGTGCACGTCGGGAGGTTTTTATGCCCCGCGTCTTGATTGTCGACGACGAAGAAAATCAGCGCCGCGCCCTCGCGATTGGCCTCCGCCTCGACGGCTTCGAGGTCGTCCTCGCAGCTTCCGGCGCCGAAGCCCTGCGGCTCCTGGCCTTGCCCCCGACCGCAGACGTCGCGATGGTCGACCTCATGATGCCCGGCATCAACGGCCTCGAGGTCGCGCGGGAGATCAACCGCAACTACCCGAGCGTGCGCATCGTCCTCGCAAGCGCGTACCACCTGTCTGCCAAGCAGGTCGAGCGGGCCGACTGCGGTGCCGTCGGCTTTGTCCCCAAGCCCTACAAAATCGCGGAGCTTTGCGCCTTTTTGCGGGCGAAGGCGGCCCTGCCCCAACCCTCCGCGTGATGCCTCCATGACCCCCCGGAGTTGCTCCTCAGGTCGCGCCGTTGCTGCGTAAGCTCTTCGACTATTCCCTTCCCTCCGAACTGATCGCGTCCCATCCCACCCCCACGCGGGACGGGGCTCGAATGCTCGTGCTCGACGCCGGCAAAGGGCCTTCCCACGCCACGGTTTTGGACCTGCCTCGGCACCTCGCGAAGGGCTCGCTTTTGGTCGTGAACGACACCCGCGTGGTGCCCGCGCGCTTGTTCGGTACGAAGCGCGGCTCGGGGGGACGGGTGGAGATTTTGCTCACGCGCAAGGTGGCTGCGGGGGCCCTGTCGGAGCGCTGGGAAGCCCTCGGAAAAGCCTCCAAACCGCTGCGCGAAGGGATGTGGATCGACGTGGCGCCGGAGGGTCGTCTGGCCGTGGAGATCGTGCGGGGAGGGCCGGTCTTGGAGGTCAACCTGGTGGCCACGGGAGACCTCCCGATCGAGCGAGCGCTGGAGGCCGTGGGGCATGTCCCGCTGCCGCCCTACATGCATCGCGCCGACGAGGCCTCGGATCGCGAGCGCTACCAGACGACGTTCGCGCGGGTGCCGGGGGCCGTGGCCGCGCCTACCGCGGGTCTGCATCTTTCGGAGTCGCTGCTGAGCTCGCTCGACGCCGCGGGGATCACGCTCAAGACGGTGACGCTGCACGTCAGCCTGGGGACGTTTCAACCGGTCTCTGCCGACGATCTCGACGATCACGTGATGCACGCCGAGTCCTTCGAGGTGCCCGAGGACACGGCGCGTGCGCTGTCCGAGACACGGGCGCGGGGCGACGCCGTGGTGGCCGTCGGGACCACCGTGGTGCGGACCCTGGAGAGCGCTGCGGACCCTGAAAAACCAGGGGTTGTGCGCGCCGGGGCGGGCGAGACGCGGCTCTTGATTCAACCCGGGTTCGCGTTCCGCGTGGTCGATCGTTTGCTCACCAACTTTCACCTGCCCGAGTCCACGCTGCTCGCCCTGGTGAGCGCATTTGCCGGGCGAGAGCGCGTGCTTTCGGCCTACGCAGAGGCGATTCGCGAGCGGTATCGCTTTTTCTCCTACGGTGACGCGATGCTCGTCACGCGCACGGAACGACCATGAACGAACGCACCGAGGGCTTCGGCTTTCGCGTCACGGCCACCGATGGCCACGCGCGGACTGGGCTTGTTTCCACGCGTCATGGCGATGTCCAGACGCCAACGTTCATGCCCGTGGGGACGCAGGGCAGCGTCAAGACCCTGACCCCCGACGAGGTCGCGGCGACCGGGGCGCGCATCGTCCTCGGCAACACCTACCACCTGTGGCTGCGGCCCGGACCCGAGGTCCTGGCGGCGGCCGGAGGCCTGCACAAGTTCGCCCGTTGGCCCCACGCGATGTTGACCGATTCCGGGGGCTTTCAGGCCTTTTCGTTGGCCGAGAGGCGGAGCGTCTCGGAGGACGGCTTCGTGTTTCGCTCCCACCTCGACGGCTCGAAGAAGGCCCTGTCCCCCGAGGTGGCGATGCAGGTGCAAGGGGCCATCGGCGCCGACATCGCCATGCAGCTCGATGTTTGTCCACCGGGGGATGCGGAGCGGCGTGTGATCGAAGATGCGTGCGCGCGCACCACGCGCTGGGCGAGCCGTTGTCTCGCCGCCAAGCGCGCGGATCAGGCCGTTTTCGGCATCATTCAAGGGGGAACCCACAGGGACCTGCGCCTCGCGCATGGCCAAGAGCTTGGCGCCCTGCCCTTCGACGGGCTGGCCCTGGGTGGATTTTCGGTGGGCGAGCCCATCGAGGAGATGCACGCCGTGCTGGCGGATGTCGCGCATCAAATCGACCCCCAACGGCCGCGATACCTGATGGGCGTGGGTACTCCTACCGATCTCGTGCGAGCCATCGGCACGGGCATCGATATGTTCGATTGTGTGCTGCCCACCAGGAACGCGCGAAATGGTCAAGTCCTGCTGAAAGAAGGGCGCATTGTGATAAAACAAGCGCGCTTTCGTGAGGATTTTGCGCCCCTTGACCCGAATTGTGCGTGCCCTGCGTGTCGAGGAGGCTACTCGCGAGCCTACCTGCGACACCTCTACCTCGCGGGGGAGATCCTCGCGCTGCGCCTGTTCACGGCGCATAACCTCCACCTCTACGGCCAGCTCGTGGCCGAGGCGCGCGAGGCGATCGGAGCGGGTCGCTACGCTGCCTTTGCGGAGGCGTGGAAGCACGCCGGTCGCTCCGACTTCGAGGTCAGCTAGGGCCGCGGGATCCGGGCCCACCGCTGTCGATACCGAGGCCTACCCCCGTATGTGCAATTTTTTTTCGGCGGCGGCTGAGCTAATCTTCGCGCCTGCGCTTCGATGACGGACGACGCCAAGAAGCCGCTCGGCCGAATCCTGCTTCAGCAACGCGCGCTGACTCAGGCCGAGCTGGACGCCGCCCTCGCACGGGGTGGTAGCGCGAGCACACCGCTGGCCACCCGGCTGACGGAGAGCGGAGCCGTGTCCGAAGTGGCCGCTTTGAAGGCTCTTTCGGAGCAAAGCGGGGTGCCGGGCATCGACCTGACGCAGGTGTGCATCAAGCTCGCGGACCTCGAGGTGCTGCCCCGCGAGGTCGCCGTTCGACACAAGATCTTGCCCGTGCTTGTCCGAGACGACCGCGTGTTTGTCGCCATGGCCACGCCGGGAAATCACAAAATCATCGACGAAATCGAGTTCGTTTCCGGCAAGCATGTGTACTCGTACATCGCGCTCGATGGCCCGCTGATGCGGGCGATCCAAGACGCGTACGATGCGCGCGATCGCGGGGAGCTCCACTACATCGGGCCCCTTTGTCCGCCCGATGTGCTGCGAAAACTGGGCATTTTCGTGGAGCCCGCGGGCGTGCGCGAAGTCTCCCCACCAAACCGCGTGGACCCGCGGGCAGAGGACTCGCGATCGGACATCTTCGTGCCGATCCAGAAGAGCGACCCCAAGGCACCCGCCTCGCACTCGCAGTTTCGCCGCGTACCGACCGAGGCCCCAAGAACGGAGCCCCCCGACGAGCTGATTGAGGAAGCCGAAGAGCTGATCGAAGAGATCGAGCCCGAGCTCACCGAAGAGCCGACCCCGGTGGCTCGGCAAGCGCCCGCGGTCAGCGCGCCGCCGCCGCCCGAGACGCAGCGCGCGGGGACGGCTCCCCGACGCGAGCCGACGCAAACCGCGCCGCCACCGCCCGACTACGCCGAACAAGCGCGCTCGCTGCAAGTGGCCGCTCCTCCCGCGCCTTCGGTGCCGCTGATCGTCGACGACGCCATGCACTCGGCGAGCGTCGAAGAGGATGTGAGCTACGCGGGCTTCGATGACCCGAGCTCCGCCGTTGTCGACGTGTCAGGGGCGCTGCAACAACGCGACAGCCGCATGCGCGTCTTGGTCGTGGAGGAGAACGACGCGCTACGCGGCGAGCTGCGGCGGGGCTTCGAAGCCCGCGGCTACGCGGTGATCGAAGCCTCCGGAGGCATCATCGCGCTGAAGTTGATGAAGGAGCAGACGCCGAACCTGGTCGTGTTGCCCGCCATGCTGAAGGAGGTGCACGGCTTCGAGATCGCGCGGCGAATCAAGGGGTCGGAGCGCTATGGGCACATCCCCGTGGTGCTTACGTCGCCCTTGCAACGGGGCGCGGCCTTCGGGGAGGACGTCAAGAAGAGCTACGGCGTCGAGGCCTATTTGGAGCGGCCGTTTCGCGTCGAGGATGTGGTTCGCGCGGCGGAGACGGGCTTCGCGATGTCCAAGCGGCACACCCACGCCGACAAGATCGCCGAGGAGGCCGAACGGCTGTTGAAAGCAGGCATCGAGGCCTATCGCTCCGGGGAGATCGACATGGCGACGCGCTACCTGATGGAGGGCGCGAGGGTCGATCCGCTTGCCTTCCGCTTGCACTTCCATTTGGGCCTTTTGCACGGCAAAAAAGGGCAAATTTACGACGCCATCGCGGCCCTCGAAACGGCCGTCGAGCTCAACCCGGCGGACTTTTCGGCGCAGAAAAACCTGGCCGTGGTCTACCAAAAGGCGGGGTTTAGGAGCCGAGCCGTCGAGACCTGGCAGCGGGCTCTTGCGGTGGCGCCCGACGAGGCGACGCGCGCGTCGATCGTGCAGCATTTGGAGCGCCTCGCGGTCTAGCCCATGATGCAACCCTCCTCGAAACCACGGCGCGCTTCATCCCCGGAAGTGGATTTTCGTCGTATGGTTCGAGAGTCAGGCGCGGAGCCGAAGGACTGTCGAGCCCACGGGAGCGTGTCGCCGCAATGAAGTTTCTCTGCGACATCTGCAAGGCGAAGTATCAAATCGCCGACGACAAGGTCGCGGGCAAGACCGTGCGAATGAAGTGCCGGCGCTGTGGCCATGTGGTCGAAATCAGCGCTGCGCAGGTCGATGCGGCGGTGACCGAGAGCTCGGTCGCGCGCAAGATGCCTGTGGATCCGCTGGGCGCGGGGCGCGCCGAAGAGGCGAAGCCGATGGGCTCCGGGGCCTTCGACGTCACCGACGAAGAGACCCAAGTGATGGCGCCCGAGCGGCCGGTGCCGCCGGCGGCCGTTTCACAACCGTTTTCGCTGAGCACACCGCGTGCTCCCGGGGCGGGTCCGGGGTCGTCCACGCCGCGGCCCGCGACGCCGCCGGCTCGCCCCGCCCTCGGTTTGGTGCCGCGAAACCCGCCCACGACGCCGGTCGCGCCGCTTGGATCGCCCCCGGGACTGCGCCCCGCGCCCCGCCCGCTCGGCGCGCCTCGACCGCTCAGCAAGCCCCTGGGAAGCCCGCTCGGCGCGCCCCGACCGCTCAGCCCTCCCGGAGCCACGCGCTCGTCGACTTCGTCGCTGGCCGCGGTGCGCCCGGGCGCCGCACCGGCGCCCGCGGCAGGGGTCGCGCCGTCGTCCGCGACGAGCGAGCCCGCAGAGCCGGCGCTCGCCGCAACGCCCAGCCTCGACGAGGCTCTGTCGCGATCGGTAGCCGAGACCCCCGCGCCGCTCCCGACTCACACCGCGGGGGCGATGGCCGAGAACTGGTACGTCGGGGTGGCTGGCGTTCCGCTGGGGCCCATCCGACTCTCGGTGATCCGGGAGAAGGCCGCCGCGGGGGCCGTGGACGGCGATTCCCTCGTGTGGCGCGAGGGCTTCGATGAGTGGGTAGCCTTACGTAATTTCCCCGAGCTGATGGAGGTGGTGGAAGAAGCGCGCGCCGCCGCCGCGCGCAAGCCCGCCACGTTGACTGCCCCCTCGCCGCAGCGCTCGATGACGCCGCAGCCCATGGCCGCCTTCGGGGCGGGCCCGGCGACGCCTCCAAGCTTCACGGCGCCCTCGCCGGCTGCTCCGGCGATGGCCGGCGCGGCCCCCGCCGATCCCTTCGCGCCGCCAGCCCCGGGTCACGCCCTGGCCGGAGCGCATGCTGCCCCGGCGCCGGCTGCGCACGCGCCCCACGCAGGGCATCTCGCTACGGCCGTGGCACCCCCCGGCACCATGGGCGCCGCGTCCGCTGCGGCGCCCCCTGCGGCAGCTCCGATGGGCCCTCCTGCGGAGCCGCACACAAGCCCTTCTTCGGCGCCCGCGACGGCGCCGAGCCCCGCGCCCTTCGCGCCGATCGCTGCGGCTGGGTGGACGGGCGGTGCGTTTGGGGGAGCCCCTGGCGCCGCGCCGATGGACGCCCCGGTTCCTTCGGCGGGCGTGGCCGCGCTGGCCCTGTCGACACCCGAGGCCCTCGCGTCCGGCTCGCGTGCGGGTCCCGGGGCGGAGCTGGTTGCGCCGAGCGCCCCTCCGACCAGCGCGGCGCCGGCGGTGGCAGCGCCGATCGCGGCCCCGCACGTGGTCTCGCCCGCGGTCTCGCCCGCAGTTCCGCCCGCAGTCGCGCCCCCCTCCGTCGACTCGCCTCCGGTGCGGGAGCGGCCCCAGCGGGCACCTCTGCATCCGCTCGCGTACGCGGTCATCGCAATGGCCGCCGCGTTTTGGGGTGTCGCCGCGTTCGTGCTCTTGACACGCCCCGAAGCACAGCCTCACCCAGAGCCCGAGGCCACGGCGGCCACGGCGGTGGCCGTCGTGGACCCGGGCGCTGCGGCCGTGCC
>CAYLJT010000304.1:0-9428 GCA_964383995.1 uncultured Polyangiaceae bacterium | reverse complement strand
CTCAAGATCGGGTTGCGCTTGTGGGGCATCGCGCTCGAGCCCTTCTGCCCCGCCGTGAAGCGCTCTTCGGCCTCGGCCACCTCGGTGCGCTGCCAATGCCGCACGTTCGTCGCGAAGCGCTCGATGCCCGCGGCGATCAGCGCGAGGGCGTTCACGAAGGCCGCGTGCCTGTCGCGCGCGACCACCTGCGTCGACACCGTCTCGGGCGTGAGACCGAGGCTCTTCAACGCGGTCTCTTCGAGGGCCGGCGACAAGTGCGCGTAGGTGCCCACGGCGCCCGCGATTTTTCCGACGGCGATCTCGCTGCGAGCGGCCGCAAGGCGCGCGCGCCCGCGCTTCATTTCGGCGAGGTGCCCCGCGAGCACCACGCCGAAGGTGACGGGCTCCGCGTGGATACCGTGGCTGCGCCCGATCAGCGGCACACGCCGGTGTTCCTCGGCCTTCTTCGCGAGCGCGTCGATCAGGCCGTCGAGCCGTTCACGCAGCCCATCGGCCGCCGTCGTGAGCAACACCGCGAGGCCCGTGTCGAGCACGTCGCTCGACGTCATGCCGAGGTGCAACCAACGCGCGGGCTCGCCCACGAGCTCTTCGACGTGCGTCAAAAACGCGATGACGTCGTGCTTCGTCGTGCGCTCGATGGCGTCGATACGCGCGGGATCCAAGCTGATTTTCTTGTCGCGAATGGAGGCCGCTGTGCCCTTCGGCACGAGGCCCTCACCCTCCATCGCCTCGCAGGCGGCGAGCTCGACGTCGAGCCAAACGGTGTAGCGTGCTTCAGGGGACCAGAGATCGGCGAAGGCCGCCGGCGTGTAGCGCGGGATCATCTTGGCGGACGCTCGACGCGACGCTGGGTCGCGTCAAGCGAAGCCGCATTTTGAAGGGGATTTATTGGATGCACAGGGTCAACGTCCAGGCCGTCAACGAGCCCACGTCGCCGCCCGCACCGTCGGCCACCTGCAGTTGCCACGTGCCGTTCGAGGCCTGGTTGTTCAGCGCGGAAAGCAGCACCTCGGGCTGATAGCAACCGTTGAAGGGCGCTGTCCCGGACGTTACCGGCGTCGGGCACGCGTCGTCGAACGTCGTGTTCGTGTAGTTGTCACCACCGCTGCCGTTGTTGCTGGAGACAGCGACGCTCGTGCCCAGCGGAGAGACCAAGCTGAGCGTGAGATCGCCGTCGTAGGTGTGGGTGATGTTGAGGTTCAGGAACACCTTCTTCACCGTGCCCACGTTGGGCACCGACAACGTGCTGACCGACGTCGCGTAGTCGGAGATCGACTTGGGCACGTCGGTCGCGATGAACACGTAGGGCGATCCCGCAGGGCAAATCTCGGGCTGACAGCTCCCATCGCAGCCGTCGCCGGGCAGCGTGTTGCCGTCGTCGCACTGCTCGGGAGCATCGACGAAGCCGTCACCACAAACCGGAACGCGGTCGCAAGTCGCCATGCAGTTGGCGCCGCCGTCGCACTCTTCGGAGCCTTCGAGGATGCCGTTTCCGCACAGCGCATTGAAGGTCACCTGAGCGACGTACGAAGGGATGGTGTCGTTGTTGCCGTAGTCCTTGACGCGCAGGTAGTAGGTCCCGGGCGCCATGTGCGCGACGCCCGGGTCGTTGCCGCCGGAGCCGTAGGGGCCGGTTATCGACGAGATCGCCGAGCAAGCCCCGGCGCCATCGTCGTCGTCGTAGGCGAGCTGGGTCACGCCGTTCGACGCGTAGAGATAGAGCTCCATGTCCGTCGGAGACGCGCACGTGCCGGGCGCGCCCACGTACGTCTCGATCAGCAAATCGGCCGTAGAGTTGACGGTTACCGCATACCAATCCTCGTCCGCGACAGCGCCGATCGCGCCGCACATCAGGGCTGGAGCGGTCACCGGATCGGCGGTCGCCGACGTGCCGTTCGCCTCCGTCTCGTTCGTGCACTCGAGCAAGCACGCGCCGTCGCAGCCGTCACCGGGCACGAGGCCGCCGTCGTCGCACTGCTCGCCGAGCTCGAGCACGCCGTTGCCGCACACGGTGAGCTGCGTGTTGATCGTGACGGAGTAGTTGAACAGGCAGCTCGGGCAATACGCCGTCGACGCTTTGGTGCGCACGTAATAGGTGCCCGCCTGAAGACCGCCGACGAACGTCGAAGAGCAGTAATTACCGCCGAAATCGTCGTTCGTCGCGAGCACGGTCGAGCCATCGCTGTCGAGGATCGACACCTCCGTATCGATGTTGCCCGCCGGCGCGCAGGTGTCGGTGACGCCGGGCCCCGTGAACGCGCTGATCGTCCCGGTCTGCCCCGCGGGGATGACGACGCTGAAGTAGTCCGCGTTGCCGGCCGGCGAAACGAAGGCAAAGACCTTGTTGTTCTGGCCCACGGCGCTGAGCGCGTTGGCCGTCAAATAGGTGTCGTTGGGCTCGATCTCGCAGCCCGCCTCGATGGCACAGCCGCTCGAACAGCAATCGCCCGAGATCGCGTTGCCGTCGTCGCACACCTCGTTGCCGGCGATGACCGAGTCACCGCAGGTGGTGGAGCACAGGCTGGGCGCTCCGTTGCAGCTCCAACCATTTTCGATCTGGCAAAGGGCGCTGCATCCGTCGCCCGGCAGCGCCGCACCGTCGTCGCAGGCCTCTGCGCCGAACAAAAGGCCATCGCCACACACGGGTCCGCACACGCTCGGTGCGAGGCCCGCGCACGCCCACCCGGTCTCGACAGCGCAGGAGCCGTCGCAGCCGTCGCCCGGAGCGGTGTCGCCGTCGTCGCACACCTCCGTGCCCTTCACGAGGCCGTCGCCGCAGACCGTGGCGCACACGCTCGGTTGTCCGAGACACGTATAGCCCGCTTCGGTGGCGCAGGCCGCGTTGCAGCCGTCCCCGCTGGCGTTCCCCATATCGTCGCAGGTCTCGACGCCGACGATCATACCGTCGCCGCAAACGCCGTTGCACACGCTGGGTTCGCCTGCACAGGCGAAGCCGAGCTCGATCATGCACGACGCGTCGCAGCCATCACCCGTGCCGAGACCCCCGTCGTCGCAGGTTTCGCCGCCCACGATCAACGAGTCACCGCAGACCTCCCCGCACACGCTGGGCTCGCCCGCGCACGAGAACCCGACCTCTTCTACGCACAGATCGCTGCAGCCATCGCCCGCGGTGGTGCCACCGTCGTCGCAGCTCTCGATGCCGACAATCAACGCGTCGCCGCAAACCTCGCCGCAAACACTGGGCTCGCCGTCACAGGCGTAGCCCAGCTCGACGGCGCATAGATCGTCGCAGCCATCGCCCACCACGAACGCGCCGTCGTCGCAGCCCTCGAGCCCGACCACCAACGCATCGCCGCAGATGGCGTCGCACGCGCTGGGCTCTCCCGAACACGCAAAACCAGCCTCTTGCAGACACGCGGCGTCGCAACCGTCGCCCGCGTCGGCGTTCCCATCGTCACAAGTCTCGGCTCCGATGATCAGACCATCGCCACACAAGGCCGAGCAATCGCTGGGCTCCCCCTGGCACTTGTAACCGACCTCGATGGCGCACTTTCCGTCGCAGCCGTCACCCGAAGCGGTGTTGCCGTCGTCGCACGTCTCGCTCCCCGCAAGGGCGCCGTCGCCGCACGTCGTTACGCATGTACTGGGCTCACCGGAGCACGTGTAACCGTTCTCCACGAAGCACGTCGCGCCGCATCCGTCGCCCTCGACGGTGTTGCCGTCGTCGCAGCCCTCTTTGCCCTCGACCACGCCGTCGCCGCAGGGCACGCCGGCCTCGCCCCCTTGCCCGCCCATCCCCGTCGTCGTGGTCGTGGTGGAAGATGCTTCGCCCCCTTGGCCTCCGCTACCGCTCGTCGACGACGTCCCGGTCTCATCTCCGCCGCCGCACGCAACAAGCACGAGGCAGATGATCGCGCACGTCGCGATCCGTCCGATCTGAACCATAGAGGCCTCCAAGAAGGTGACTGCGCCTCCATCCTTTCAGCTCAAAGCTTGCTTCACAACGGCGCAGCCGTTGAAGCTCGAACATTTGCAACACCAACGGCCTCGCCCCCTTCACGCTCGTCGGCGTAGCCCCACGCCTCGCCCGTGCTCGGATCGATCACGAGATCGTTCGCGTCACCGATCGGGACGTTCGACGCGTCCAGCGTGTGACCCCGCGCGGTGAGCTCGGAAAGTGCTTCTTTTGTAGGTCGATTGGCGCCTTCGACGCGCACCTTGTCGGGCAAGTATTGGTGGTGGATGCGGGGTGCCCGCACGGCCTCATCGATCGTCATCTGGTGATCCACGAGATGCGTAAGCACCTGCACCACCGTGTTGGGGATCGTGTTGCCACCGGGCGAGCCGAGCACGGCGACGACCTTGCCTTCACGGCTCAAAAAGGTAGGCGCCATTGACGAAGCGGGTCGTTTTCCAGGTGCGGGCGCGTTCGAACCGCTCGGAGAAAAAGCCCCCAACGCATTGCCCAAGAGCACGCCGGTGCCGGGCACGACGACCTTCGCACCGAACCCGGCGGACAACGTCACGGTCCCCGACACCGCATTTCCTTGAGCATCGACGACCGAAAAATGCGTCGTCTCGGGAGACTCATCGGAGGCCGCATCGCCCGAGCCGATGGCCTTCGAAGGCGTCGCGCGCGAAGCGTCCACAGGCGGCGAATAGGCCGCGATCCGCGCTGGATCGAGCAAACGCGAGAGCACCTCGTGGGAGGCCTCGACGCCGTACGCCTCGGGATCGGCGCCCACGATGCGGCGGTCCGCGTAGGCCCTGCGCGATGCTTCGATGAAGAGGTGCAGCCAGGCCCCCGAGCCCCCTGGTTGTTCGTACGCCTTCGTGTGCTCCAGAAACCGGAGGATCTCCGCCACGGCCACGCCGCCCATCGACGGTGGAGGCATGGTGTCGACGCGCAAACCGCGGTAATTCAAGCTTACCGGGGCTCGCTCCAGGGCGCGGTAAGCGCGCATATCGGCCAGCGTCACGAGGCCCTTCTTCTTGGTCATGGCCGCCGCAAATCGCTCGGCCACGGGCCCCTCGTAGAAGCCCGCAAAGCCCTCCTCCGCCACCCTGCGCAGGGTGCGCGCGAGGTCTCTTTGCACCAGCGTCTCGCCCTGGCGAAGCGCGCGATTTCCCCTACCAAACACGGCCTTTGCGGCGGCGTCGCGCTTCAATGAAGGCCACGCCCACGACAGCGTGAGGGCCTGCCGCGCGCCGAGCTTGTGCCCCTTTTCGGCGAGGGCGATGGCCGGCGCGAGCAGCTCCGCCATCGGCTTCGTACCGAAGCGCTCGCGCGCGAGCACGAGCCCCGCGATGGTCCCCGGCACCCCGGCGGAGCGGTAGCCAACGCCTCCCTCCTTGTCGACCATCGCGAGCACCCCCTCCGTGGTGACCGCCGCGGGCCCCATCTCTCGAAAATCCAGCGCGATGGTCTCGCCCGAAGCGAGGTGCACCAAGAAAAAGCCGCCGCCCCCGATATTTCCCGCGCTCGGGTGGGTCACGGCCAACACGGCCGCCACGGTGATCGCCGCGTCGATCGCGTTTCCCCCGTGCTCCAGCACGGCCGCCCCCGCGCGCGAGGCATGGCTCTCCACGCTCGTAACGAGGCCCGCTTTCCCCGAGACCGCGAGAGCGCCGCCGTAACGCAGGGTGGGCGGTGGTGGCGGCGGCGAAGGCGCCTCTGCGGACGTCGTGCCCGCCGCGGACGGCGTCGGCGCGGCCACCATGGCGGGTTGCGCCACAGGCGCGGAGGCCGAGGCGACGGGCGCCGATGCCTCCGGAGCAGGCGCCGCACAAGCGCCAAGGACCAGCGCCCCAAGGGCCAAGAAGCGTCCGTGCCGCGTGCGCCAGCGAAAAATCATGGGGGTGGGATGCTAACGCGTTGCGCCGGGCCTGGCTTCCGGGTGTCAGCTTGGCACACGTATGCCCACTGTCCGGAACCAAAAACCCTCGATTTTGGCCGCAAACTGCGCGACTCTGAAGGGCATTGCGTTTGCTGAGCGGCCCCTCCATGTCAAAAAAAAACGTGCTCGTCGGTGTGATGACGTTGTGCCTCTGGGCCTGCGGGGGCTCGGCGACATCGAGCGGTGATACGACGGGCAGCGGGGGCGCCAGCTCCAGCACGACGGGAGCCACGACCAGCAGCGGGACGGGCGGATCGGGCGGATCGGGAGGAGGGGGTGGCGGTTGCGTCGATCCCAGCGACCCCGGACCCTTCGACCTCGGCACCGGCGAGCTGTGCTTCGAGAGCTTGACCGCCGGACAAGAGATCAACGTCATCGCTGGCCCCCAAGGTGGCTATCACCTCTGGACTGCGATCCTCTGCCCCGACTGCCCCCAAGACACGCTGATTGCCTATGCGACGAGGGACATCGTCACACACGAGGCGTTGAGCTACGAAGACGCCACCGTGGTCAAGCCCCAAGGCCCGGCGGGGCGGGTCGTGGGCCTGCCCGCGCCCCTGCCGGGGACGCCGTGGGACGAAACGACGAAGCTGCCCAAGGGGACGCACGTGCTCTTGTGGGCAGCGCACAGAGACGCCCAGGGCAACACGATCCACGAGGCCGAAGTCGAAGTCGTGTTGGGAGACGAGGTCTACTGGGATCCTTGTGAAACAGACCCCGATCAATGTTTTGATGGCTGAGCGAACAGACCACCACCATCGCAGCCCCGACTGCCGCACAGCCACGCAGCCCCGCCGGCCGACGAGCCGTTCGGTCAAACTGGCATTCACCTTGGCAACTGCCACGTTGCTTGTCACACCGCACTTGACGGCCTGCCAGCGCAACGACGACACGAGGCCAGCCACAGGCACCAGCGCCCCTTCGGTCACGCCGTCAGGACCGCCGAGCGCCGGCGCCACTGCCGCCGCTCCCACTTCCACGCCCTCGTCCACACGCCCGCCGGAGCCCCTCGCCCCTCCGGCGCGGTTCGACCCCGGCGAGGCCGAAGAGAAGAGCATTCGGGCCCTCAGCGAGGTGCCCGCCCTCGTTCCCCACGAGCCGGCCCTGCGCACGCACTTCGGCGGCAGCCAACTGCCATTCCCGCTCCGCGTGAGCCAAACCGCGCTGCCCGAAGGACGACGAGCGTTCCTCGTGCGCGGCGCCGAAAAGGACCCCAACCCCTATATTCTGTCGATCGACGCAGGAGGCCAGTTCCAGTGGGAGCTCGACGTGCCCTTGCGCGGCGTAACTCCGAATCTAAAGCAACTGGCCCTCTCCGCGGGACCGAACGGCGAAGTCGCCCTCTATTGGCACGACCGGGGGGCGAACTGGATAGCCGCCCGCATGTGGAACGCCGACGGCACCATCCTCGTCGATTATCCCCTCTTGGAGATGGATGCTTGTGACGCCCTATCGGCCCTTTATTGGCCGGACACGGGCTATGTCGTCGTGGGGTCTCACCTCGGCCAAGCCCGGGCGCAGCTCCTGTCTTTGGGCGGCCAAAGGACGTGGGGAGAAAACGGCATCGACGTCTCCTCCGACCACACGCTCCCCTCCCCGGTCTCGCTCGTCCTCGACACACCCGACTCTGTGATGATGGTGCGGGTCGGTCTCGCGAAAGGCGCGGGCGGAAAAAAGTCGCCGAACCGCGTCCTCGCGTCGCGCTACGACGCGGCGGGCCACCCGCTTTGGGATGGCCCGGTCGACGTGGGCTTGTCGACGGCGACGGAAGGGAAGATCGCGGTTTCGAGCGTGCAACGCGGCATGATCGCGATCGAGCTTGGCCCCGGCCGCTCCACGACGCTCACGTCGGGCGGATTCCCAGGGGCAAAGTAGTCGTGGGCGGTCTGGGGAGAGGCGGCGATGCCTCCCCCCGAGCCCAGCGCTCAGTACGGCGCCGCAGAAATTCGTAGCCAATCGGTCGGGTCCGTTCCCGGCGCCGTACGCGAATCCGCGGAGCGGATTCACTCTGGGGGTGAATGTCCTCGCGCAGCGAGGGCAGAGGGGCGCGAGGCGCCCCTTGGGACCAGGCTGAGGACAGCTCGCCCGCGTAGCGGGCTCGCCGGTGAAACCGGCGACGCACTTGTGCGGAGCTGTACTCAGTGGCTCTTGCGGCGACGGGCAACAGCGAGGGCCAGGCTACCGAGCGCGACGGCCAGGACGCCTTCACCCACGGGGGCTTCGCCGTAGGGGCTCGCCGAACAGCTCGCGCTGGCGCCCGCCTCGGCGGTGCAGCGGCCATTGGCACACTCGGCGCCCGCATAACCTTCGACCGCGATGCCGAGGGAGCCCAGGTAGTCCAAACAATCCTGGAGGTTGTTGCCCGTGTCGACGTAGCTGCCGTCGCACAACAGGGCGCCATCGGGGGACTCGCACTGCAGGTTGCAACCACCTTGGCAGTCGATTTGACAGCTCGCGTTGGCCTCTGCGGTACAGGACCCTTCGCAACTACCCTGGCAGGCAGCCTGGCAGTCCGGCGGATCGATGTCGCAGCTCGCCGCGCAGTCGTTCTTGCAGCTCGCTTCGCAGGCGCCTTTGCAGCTCGCCTGGTTGCCGCTGGCTTGACACTGACCATCACAGTTTGCGCTGCAATCGATGTTGCAGTGACCTTCGCAGTCGAACGAGCCAGGGTCGGTGCAAGAGGCCTCGCAGCTCGCCTGGCAGCTCCCGGAGCACTCGACGGTCGCGGAGGCGTTGCATTGGCCTTCGCAGGAGATGGGGGTGCAAGCCCCGCTACATCCCCCCGACGTAACCAGCTCACATTTACTTTCGGCGCTGACCTGGATGTTGCCACACGCGGCCGGGTCGGCCCCGGCGAAGGCGGAAGGTGCGGCCACAAAGGGCACAGCAAAAGCTAGGACGCGCAACACGGAGGCAAAGGGCGTTCGCATGGATCATCTCCTTAGGGGGATAGCGGGTCGGTTCTGCAAGGTTCCGACCAGCACGCCCATAGACTCCCATCGTACGACGAACGATGCAAAAGTCCTCGCAAACATCGGGGAGCGGCGGCGCGGCTCGGGCCCCTCGCGTGAGGGCTCCGGACATCAGGATCCGACCCGGGTGTCGCCGGCCATTAACACCCGCCACAGGGCTCACGCGGTCGCGCCCTCGCTTCAACGGTATCGACGTACTAGGCTGCCGCCATGGCTAAACCTGCCTGCGGTCAACACACCGAGCTTGCTACCAACGACGCCGTTCGCATCACGCGCTGCGGTTGCGGCACGGTGCACGTCACCGTCCACGCGAGCGGCATCACGATGCGGCTCTCCCCCGAGAACGCGCGCAATCTCATGCAGGGACTGCGCGCAGCCTTCGATCGACCCGAAGCTCCCAGCCAGCTCGGGTCGACCTCCATCAACTGATTTCGGCTGCTTTTTAGCGCTTTTCGACGGGCACGTAGTCGCGCACCGCGGGGCCCGTGTAGATCTGCCGCGGGCGGCCGATCTTCGTGGACGGGTTCTCGTTTTGCTCGTGCCAATGCGCGATCCAGCCCGGCAAACGCCCGAGGGCGAACATGACGGTGAACATGTT
>CAYLJT010000303.1:0-9458 GCA_964383995.1 uncultured Polyangiaceae bacterium | reverse complement strand
GGCGTTCGCGGTGTCGGCGGGCGCGAACCACGCCGTCGCATTGAAGCCCGATGGCACCGTCTGGGCCTGGGGAGACAACACCTATGGAACGATCGGCGACGGAACGAAGCTCCAGCGTACAACCCCCACCCAGGCGCTCATCGCGGGCGTCGTCGCCGTGTCCGCGGGGTCGCAACACACGGCCGCGCTGGCCTCGGACGGCACGGTCTGGACCTGGGGGCGCAACAACACCGGACAGCTGGGAGATGGTAGCTACGTCGATCACAGCGCGCCACAGCCCATCCCTGGGTTGACGCGCGTGATTGCCATTGTCTCGGACAACGGCTCCACCATGGCCCTGAAATCCGACGGCACCGTGTGGGGCTGGGGCTACAACGGGCAAGGTCAGCTCGGCGACGGCACCACGACGAACCGCCCCGCTCCTGTCCAGGTGAGCGGGATTGGCGGCGTGGTCGCCCTGTTCGCACAAGGTCACTTCACCGTGGCCCTGAAGGCGGACGGCACACTCTGGGCCTGGGGCGACAATGGCAGTGGCCAGCTCGGCGACGGTACCACGACGAACCGCTCCACTCCCGTGCAAGTGAACGGCATCAGCGGCGTCGCGACAGGCGCGACGGGCGGCAACTACACCGTCGCCGTGAAGCTCGACGGCACGGTTTGGACCTGGGGCAACAACGCCGCTGGGCAGCTCGGCGACGGCACCACCACGAGCAGGAGCCTACCCGCGCAGGTGAACGGCCTCGCGGGTATCGCGGCGGTAGCCGGCGGAAATGGCTTCGTGGCGGCTCTTGGACAGGACGGTAGTCTGGCGATGTGGGGAGGCAACTCCCAGGGACAGCTCGGCGACGGCACGACCATCAGCCACCTGACACCGGCGCTCGCCAACATCGACCTCGTCACTGCGTGCACCAGCGTCTCGACCTGCGATCTCCTGCCCATCGGTAGTTGTGAGTCCTTGAAGCCCGCAGGCACGACCTGCCGCCCCGCGGCGGCTGCCTGCGACGCCGTGGAGAGTTGCGACGGCGCCTCCACCGACTGCCCTCCCGATGCGCTCTCCGCCGACGGCACGGCCTGCAGCGATGACGACGTGTGCACGCTGACGGACCTGTGCGCGGCAGGGCTGTGCGTCGGCAGTCCGCTGACCTGCGTGGCGTCCGATGCCTGCCATTCGGCCGGCGTCTGCGATCCGGTGACGGGCTGTTCGAACCCGCCCGCGGCCGATGGCACGTCCTGCGACGACGGCGATGCGTGCACGCAGGTCGACGCGTGCATGAACGGCGTGTGTACGGGCGGAAACGCCGTCGACTGCTCGGCCAGCGACGAGTGTCACGACGACGGCGTCTGCGACACCGCCACAGGTAGTTGTTCGAGCCCAGAGAAGGCCGACGGCACGCCGTGCGGCGGTGGCAGCTGTCTCGCCGGCGTTTGCACTCCGGATGGCGCCGGCGGTGGTGACGGCGGATCAGCAGGTGGCGGCGGCGCGGGCGGTGGCAGCGGAGGCGGCGGTGCCGGTGGCATGTCCGAGACATCGTCGAGCGGCGGCGACACCTCGAGCGGCGTCGGCGGCGGCTCCAGCTCGGGCAGCGGTGGCAGCAGCGCCTCCGGTGGTACGAGCGGCAGCAGCACACCGGATGGCGGTTGCGGGTGCCGCGTAGGCGCTGGCGACGATGGTAGCTCCGACCACGGCCTTGGCATCCTCGCGGGCTTGGCGCTCATGCTCGGCGTCTCGCGGCGCGCGCGACGGCCCGGAAGGCGTAATACGGATGGCTAGGCTCCGACCACCCAAAGCGCACGGGCCAGCCGCTGGTGCTGGACGTTGCCGGGCTCGCGATGACAAATATTCGAGGGCTTCGGGTCTCGGAGGCCCACGTCGTTCGCCGCTTGCTGAGGACGGGGTGTCCAGGTAGAGAAACTACCGGGCCCGTACGACCTGCAAGCAGCGCAAGAGCTAGGACGATGTGGTTGCAACTGATGCAACTACGCCGGCCGACGCATCCGCTTGCGAGCCTGCCCCGAGGTCGGATCCGTCGCGTCGAGGCGGGTGCGTGGCGCCTCGTGGCGGTCGCCCGCGGCCTCGGCCGCGGCGCGCAGGAAGACCTCGCGCAGGAAGCGGTGGCCCGCGTCGCCGTCGAGCCGTGGATGCCAAACGAGGCTCAACGCGTAGGGCCGGAGCTTGACCGGCACCTCGAGCAGCGCAAGCTTCAGCGGCTCGGCAAAATGCTTCGCGATACGCTCCGAGATGGTCAGGATGTAGTCGGTCTCGGCGGCGAGCTGCAACGCCGTGACGAAGTAAGGAACGGCGCGAGCCACGGTGCGCGAGAGGCCGCGCTCGCGTAGCACGTCGTCCAGGTAGCCGCCGGGCTTGCCACGCGGCGCGACTTGAATGTGCGGGATGCTGACGAGCTCTTCGAGCGTGAAGCGCCTTTTCAGCACGGGGTGTCCGCGCCGCACCACACAAACGAAGCGGTCGGTGAGGAGCTGGCGAGCTCGCATCTCTTGGGGCAGGTCGCCGTAGATACCCACGGCAAGATCGGACCCCTGGTCGCGTAGCAAGGCGGGGTCGTCGGGGGTGTTCGGCACGAAGCGCACGCAAGCCTTCGGCGCTTCCAAGCGAAGAAGCCTATCGACCGCGGCGCCGAGGATGGTGAGCACGTAGTCCGTCGTGTGCACCACGAAGGTGCGCGACAGCTCGCTTGCAACGAAGGGGCGCTCGGGCTCGAGCGCGCGGCGGGCCTCGTTGACGACGTTGTGAACCTGCGGCTTGAGCGCGAGGGCGCGGGGCGTGAGCAACATGCCACGCCCCGCCCTGACCAGGATCGGATCACCGAGCCGCTCACGGATACGGGCGAGCGCGTGGCTCATGGCCGGCGTCGAGAGGCCGACCCGCTGCGCGGCGCCGGTGACGCTCCCCTCCTGCAGGAGCGCGTCCAGGGAGACGAGCAGGCCCATGTCGGTGGATTCCATGGGCTGCAACTATGGTGTGTTTGTATTGCACAGGTCAAGGGCTTCCCATCCGGCGCTGCTCAGCGAGGTGGTAGCGGCTTGTCGGCGCGCGCGGTCTTCGCGCGCCGTTAGCCATGCCCAAAGAGCACGCGTTCTCGCCTCGCCACGGGAGGGCGAACGTCGCGCCGCGCCATCTCCATCAGCCGCTGCACACGTTCTTCGGTGTGCGGGTGCGTCGAGAACCAGCGTGACAGCGTGCGGACGGGGCCAAAGGGGTTCACGATGAACAGGCTCGCCGTGGCCGGAGACCCCTGCGACGGCACCATCGCCGAGGTGCGGTCGAGCTTGACGAGCGCCCGCGCCAAGGCCTGCGGATCGCCTGAGATTTGCGCACCTGTCTCGTCCGCCAGATACTCCCGGGTGCGAGAGATGCCGAGCTGAATCAAGGTCGCGGCGATCGGCGCCACGACGATGGCAAGGATGCCGCCCGCGGCGGAGCCCGTCTCGGACTCTTCGTCGCTGCTACCGCCGCCAAACAGACTGCCAAAGGCCAACGTCTGCGCGACGTACGTAATCACCGACGCAGCGGCGGCGGCGACGCTCGACACCAAGATATCCCGATTCTTGATGTGCGCAAGCTCGTGCGCGAGGACGCCGCGAAGCTCCCTGTGGTCGAGGACCTGCAACAGGCCTTCGGTCACGGCAACCACCCCGCGCTCCGGGTTGCGACCCGTCGCGAAGGCGTTCGGGTTCGCGTCTGGCATCACGCAGACCCGGGGCTTCGGAAGCCGTGCGCGCTGCGCCAGCTCCTCGACCATCGCGTGCAGCTCCGGGGCCTCGGCGGGCGTCACCTCCCGCGCGCCGTGCATGCGCAGCACGATGCGGTCGGAGAAGAAGTAGGCGCCGAGGTTCATGGCCAGGGCAAGCGCCGCAAACAAGTACAGGTGCCCCGGCGCGACGAGCGCCCCCAGGCCCAATACGAGCGCCGACAACGAGCCCAGCAACACGACGGTTTTGATGTGGTTTTTCATGATCGAATCTCTCCTGTTCTCCCTTCTTTCTGTCGCCTACGGGAAGCGGCGTTCCGGTCGTTCGAGACCGCCCCGAGCACGCCAATCGTAACGAGCCGCGCTCGGCTCGCTGGCGTCCAAGGGGCGCGTCTACTTTGTAAGTCCACGGGTCCAAAGTGACCATGACAAAAGCCTGACGCAATAGGTAGACTGAACCGACAGGACGGCGAGCTCTGGCGCCACCGTACCGGCGTCGCCCTTCGATTCCGGCGCACGAGCGCGTCCTCGCGATGAACGCTGGCTACCCTCGCAGGCCGGCGTGGTGGAGTCGAATCGAAGGCGATCTAACCCCGCAAGCGGGCGGTGCGCTGTTGAAGGTGAAACATGAGGTGACGGAAACGTCATTCCGCCGCGACGAATTTCACCTCATTGCTGGTCTGTCCGTACGTGTCCCAACACCGCAAGAGGACGGTCGCTCCTGCGGGCGCGCTCTGGAAGGTGACGGTGACGTGCGTCTCGTCGGGCGTCGAGCAGTCCCCAGACGCACCGGGAACCGGCGTCGGCCCATCGATCGGCGTCGGCGAATCGTCGCTGTATACGACCGTCGCGCTTCCCGTGTGTAGAATCGAAGCGTCGCACATCGACAACGTCCCTCGCGAGAAGACGCGGACCTCGACGGGTACACCGCTCTTCTGTGAGACCGGAGGCATATCGATGGCGGGGGGTCCCGCGACGAGGACACTGACCGGCGCAGAGCTGAAACTGCCCACTCTCGCGTAGATAGCGGTGGTGCCTTCGGGTGCCGCACCAGTAAAATAGGTGCGCAGACTGGCATCGTCGGCACCCCCTATCAGCTTCGTTTCGAGCGTGTTCGCGGCACCCGCGAGCTTTCCTTGCGAAGCCGTGAGAAATACACTCGTTCCCGCCGCAGCCGCTGAGGTGGCTACGTCGACGATCGCCGGAGCCGAGCCATTCATGGGAAGGAAACACTGACCCTCAGGAAGCGTGCGCGAAAGGTCGAGATGGTCCACCCGGAGCACAAACGCGAGCGGCTTGTCGATGGGATGGGCACGCCCACAGACGTCGGTCGCGGTGACGGTAAAGTTGGCCGTCTCGTCCCCAGCGGCCGCCGCATCCAGATCCGTTTGCGTGAGCTTGGCTGCCCACTGGCGTGGCTTGTCGGATGTGGAGGTCGCGGCAACGGACCCAATGTGCACCGAAGAAATGAGGATGTCCGAGCTGAGCTCGATCTGGATCTCTTGTTCGCCGGACACCAGCCGATCGGTTCGGCCTCTCGTCACGACGCCTGTGACGAGCCATTCTCTATTGTCGTCGCACGCAGCCAACACGACGTCGTCGGAACAGCCGCTACTGAGAAGCGTAGCTATGGCTAGGAGGATAATCGTCGAAGATTGAATGAAGTGCTTCATGATGCGCTCCCGCCGATCGCTAATAGTTGTTGACCTGCAGTCCCGCAGCGCGCAAGAGCGTGGGTGTAAATGAGAAAATGACACCGAAGATCGGCGTCACTCCGGTCTCCGTCGGAGGGCTCTCGCCTGTGCCAAAGTATGGAGTCCCGGGCGGGTCTGCCGTCTTCGGATACTCGTGCTGCGCGACGCCCACCATGCCTTCAAGCGCGATCTCGGGTGTGAAGGCAACGCCCCCTCCCAGCGCGGCGTACGGGAGTCCAACGATCTTGTTGCCGTTCGTCCCCACCACGCCGAGGTGAAACGAAAGGACACATCGTGCGTCGCCCTCCGCGGGCATTTGGAGCGGGAAATACGCGTACGACACGTCGAGGTGCATGCCCGGCCTTCCGCCCTCGTCGACAACGTCGATGTATCTCCCCGTCGGCGTCGTTCGGACGCCGACTTCCTTCGCGCCAGGAGTCCAGCCCAGAGCGAGACCGAAGTGAAGCGCGGTCCAGTAGGAGTTCTCGACATGATAGCCCTGCACAATTGTTGCGATCGTTGTTGAATTGCTGGACCCGCCCGCCTCCACCGTAATCGTCAGCGCGCCGTCTTCAACAAAGCCGACAAAGGTCCTCTTGAATACCGCCGTCTCCTCTTTTTCCGCCCCCCTGTCACTGAGCTCTGCGCCCTCCGTGGTCTTCTTCGGAACGTACAACGTCGTCGCAAGACCTTCGTGTTCAAAGGAGATCGCAACCTTCTGGCTATCCTTCGCCCAGACGTTCGTGATCACAGGCCTCCGAGCAGGGATCTTTAACCCCGGATCGCGGTGCTCGCTGCAGTCGAGCGCAGCGTCACCTTCCTTCTTCTTGCACGTGTACTTCCAGGTCTCGATCCGAGGTGCGCCGATGGCACTCGCGCAAATGACGTAGATTTCGTCGCCGTCTTTCGCCCTGGAGCCGAAGTCTGCTTGAACCTCCTGCGTGCAGAGCCCGGTGAGATTTTCGAGCGCGGCGCCAACAGGTTGCTGAGGTGGGTCGGGGTCTTTGAGCTCCGTAGGTACCTCCCAAAAGGCCCCCCCACTCTCGAGAACGAGGACCGGTCCTTTACCTGCGGGCGTGCTCCACAGCAGCTCCGCGCCGTTCGCGTCGATCTCAGGTTTCGCGCAATCGGTGACGATCCATCGTCCCAAGTGGAAGAAGCACCTTTCTTGAGGAGCCGGCTGGCCGGCGATGGCGAGCGTGGCGAGCGGTATTGGCCACTCGAAGGCGCCGCGCTCTTTCCGCTTCTTTATTATCGACGTCGGAATGTTGGAGTGAATCGGCGGCGACACAACTTGGACTCTCGCGTGCTGGAGCGAATCATCGCGGCTGACATACCAAGTGCCCCCCTTGGGTCTAAAAAGATCGGCGCATCTCGTCTTGGAAGACCTCTGGCGCTTGTCGAGCAGTAGGGCGTCTTCGTATGTAAATCCGTAGGTGCCACTGGCATCGACGCTCAACCTGCAAGCCTTCCCATGGCGCGTCGAAAGGATGTCGTCATCGTCGTAGATCTCAATAGTACCACCCGAAGGTGCGATACCCGAGAATCTCAGAACGATCTTTCTCGCCTCGATGACGTCGGCGATCGGAATGTCGTATGGATCCGCGCTCGGCTTATCCAGGTCAATAGGCGGTGTCTCAGCCCGCGCGCGCGCCCCCCACGACAAAACGAGCCCCACCAAAAACATGCCACAACGTCGCCAGGTCGTCGCCGACGACGTCTCCGACCACTCACAGGTTCTTCCACCACGCATCTTTGCCACCTCTTTCGTCTCTCGCGGTGATCTCAATGGGCACGCCGCAGCAAGGCGAAATCATGGGTCGCTGCTCGGCGCGGGCGGACACGCACAAATGCCGCCTTCTGTGCGAAGGTGCGGGAATAGCGCTCGACACGCATTCAGTTGCACCTGGGGGAATGGCACGCGGTACGCGGTTTCCGTGCGCCAATAGGTCGGGCAGGCGCCCGCCATGATCGCGTTCACGATGTCACCGGCGCCTCGCCCAGGATCTTGCGCGGCGAGCAAGGAGGCGGTTCCGGCTACGAACGGCGCGGCCAAAGATGTGCCACCTGCGCAGGCCGTCTTCGAGCCTTCCTGGTATGTCAGGATGGAGCGCCCCGGTGCTGCGATATTGATCCATGGCCCTGTATTCTGCCACGCTGGGGCGCCGCGACCGTCTATTCCCGTGACGATCAGCACGTTCGGTTTGCCTTGCAGCATTGATGCCGGATATTCGGGTCGATCAGGCGTTTGCCGATTGCCAGCAGCGACCACGACTACGACGTTCTTCTCCTTCGCGGCCTGCGCCAGCACACGATCAAGCGGACCGCTGCCCGCGGGCGGTGGCTCACCTGCCATGGAGAAGTTGATGGCTACGAGTCGGCGCTCCTTGCGTCCGCTCGACCAGGCCAGGGCGCGGCAGATGCCACAGGCGGCGAGGTTGTCGTCCGCCCCCAGACGCCATTTCCGATCGTCGCCCTTGCCCTCCTGTTCAGGATTCGCGACATGGACGTCGAGGAGACGCGTCGCCGGAGCGACGGCTGTGCGCGTTACACGCTGCCCCGCAATGACGGCCCCAACCGTGCTGCCATGCTGGGCGAGCTCAAGAGCCTTCGCGTCGTTGCCGACATAGGGTAGAAGCAGTGTAAACGGCTCGCTTTCGGGGAATCTCGACTCGATCACAAGATCGGCCGGCAGAACGGATCCGCGCCGAATGCCCGAGTCCACGACGGCGACATAAGGGATGAAGTTCCTTGCGGGTCGGAATGCAGCCATCGTCTCAGCGTCGATGTCCACGTCGACGTCGGATCGATAGCCGTGCTTCTCTAATCCTTCGTTGCGAAGCCCCCACGCCGTTTGATAGCACTGGTCGGCGACGTCTTGAGCATAGACCTTGGGCGCTGTGACTTGGACTAGTCCCCTGAGGCCGGCATCTTCCTCGATCAACTTCGCGCCAGCCTCGGAGATGGATACGAGTGACGCGCACGCCTCGACGGGCGCGACCTTCGTGCAGGGCTCGACGACGTCCGAGCCGCGGCGCTCCATCTCTTCGACAAGTCGCGCATCATCGATCCGGTCAAACCAACGACGGGCTGCAGGGCGTTGCTGCGGAAGCGACGAGCAACAACCAATGTCGCTCAGAGCGAGAAGGAAGACGACGCTCGATGCTCTCGACAAGAGCTACTCCTTGGGCTCGGGGTTCAATTCTTCTTGTCGAGGACGCCCGGCGAGCAGCTTGCTAGCGTGTAGACCCACTGGGGGTCTGAATGGTCCGAGAGCGACTTGGCTATAGCCGTAGTGCCGCCAAATTCCTTCGTCTCGCGCTTAAATATAAAGTCGCGGCGAGCGTACGTTTCGTCCCTTCCGAATAGGTAGGGCAGATGCACCCAGTGCTCGTTGTAGAGACCTCGCTTCTCATCGACTGCTTCCACGAAAACGTCCGCCACGGGCCTGCCATCTTTGTCGCCAACACGATAGGTTCCGGCCAACATCTGCACGCCATATACCTTTGGCTTCTGGCCCCCCGGCTTGACGCCCTTTCCCGCCGCGGGTTTCGCCCCCTTCTTGGCGGCGACCTCAGCGCCCTCGCCTGGCTTGAGCGCAGGCTTCTTCGATCCACCCTTCCTGGCCACGCCCTTCTCGTCCTTCTTGTTCGCCATGAGCCCGTCTCCTTCGGGCGAGCTTCGAACAATCCCGCCCAGTATGGGGAACGTATCCGACATTTCGTTCGCTCTGCAAGACTTTTTCCTCCGCGGCAACCTTCGACGGCGGAGCACTGGTCTTCCACAGCCAAGCACGGGAGCGACTCTGGTAGAAGCCTCTCGCACCGCCCGCGAGGCGCCGACGGACGGGCCCGAAGGCGACTCCAAGGCTCCCTCGAGATAGCCCTGACCGCGCGACCTGGCCTACCGGAACGCTATTCGGGGTCGCAAGGCCCCGCACAGAAGCTCTGCACCTTACCTTGGCGCAGAAACATGTCCGTTGCGTCGTGCGACGCTTGCAGCACGCGGACTTTGTCGTGCGGGTCGTCTTCTTCCGGACCCTGCGGTGGGGTGT